>JANTHR010000072.1 GCA_024762315.1 Sulfurovum sp. | reverse complement strand
TGGTCTTCTGCTGTCGGTCCGACAAGCAGGTTCCCAAAGGCTGTTCTTGTGATTAAAACCCCTTTTGTTCTTTTTGTCGGTATAGGCAGGATGATGGAGTTTATTAAATTGTATGCACTCTTGTCGAAAATCAGAAACTGCCCTTTTCGTGGAATGATTTTAAAATCTATATTGCCACTTATCTTTTCTACAATATCTCCATAGAGTCCGGCTGCATTTATGACAAGTTTTGCTTTTATTTTTTGCCTGCTTGTCTCTAGCTCCCAATACTCACCGTTAAAAGCACCATCTTTGACTTCGCTGGAAAAGGCAAGTTTCCCGCCGTTTAAAACCCCGCTCTTTACATAGGCAAGCGGTGCGCTCCAGGCATCTATAATAGACTCTCCATGCACCAGTATTGCACCTTTTGCGTGCTTTGATAAATTGGGCTCTCTTTTTAATACCTGCGCTGAGTCCAGCAAATCCAACTCTTGAATGCCGTTTCCCAAACCTTTTTGTAATATGGCATCAAGTTTGTCGAATTGTTCATCGTTCCATGCAACAACCATCGCACTTGTGTTTAAAAGTTGCAAATTCATATCTTCTTTGACTTTTAGGAATTCACTGTGTCCCCTTTTTATGCACTCTAACTCCAGGCTTTCAGGCGGAGCATCAAAGCCTGTATGCAGTATCGCACTGTTACCCTTGCTTGCAGCACTTTCCAGTAGGTCATTGGCTTTTTCTACCAAGACGGTTTTGGCTCCATTTTGGCAGAACTCTCTAAAAATACCGCAACCGACAATACCGGCCCCTATGACGGCAACATCAAATAGCTCATCTTCACCAAAATCGATACTCTTTTTGGGAAACAGCGTATTAAAGTTAATATCTTGCATCTCTCTACCTTCTCTTTACAGAATATATTACCAATAATAGCACAATTTTAAGATACAATTTAAGATTTGCAACAATTTTTGTTTAACATATTCAATCATGACTTATGGATATGAAGAGAGAAACGTAAACGGTAAAAAGAAGGAATTTTTCCCCTCATGATCATTTGCAGCCGACGTTTTCAATGAATTCTTTCGAAATGGTTTAAGAGAAACTTTATCTTAAATCTATTATAGTAGCACTATCAAACTCTCGGGGTGCCTCACAAGTTGGGGCTGAGAAGGCCGCAAACGCCTACCCGCTGAACTTGACCCGGATCATACCGGCGTAAGGAAGAGCTTTTGTAACTTACTTCTATTGATGGTTTTTTTCCTTGATTGGGAATTTCATCACTGCGTATTACACTCTTTCCTACAAAATTTATGTTTGATATTAAATTTCAAAGGAAAAACATCATGACAAAACCATTTAAAGAGACCATTGCCGCGTCAAACGACATTTTGACAAGGGAGCCGCTGCCCGCTTCGAAGAAGATCTATGTAGAGGGATCCATACACAAAGATATCCGTGTGCCTATGAGAGAGATCTCGCTGAGCAACGATACGACACTCTGTGTCTATGATACATCAGGACCCTATACCGACCCTTCTGTAGAGATCGATGTTGAAAAGGGTATTCCCGCCATCCGCAAAGAGTGGATCGTTTCACGAGGGGATGTTGAGGCGTATGAGGGGCGCATCGTCAAGCCTGAGGATAACGGATACAACACAGAAGAACAACTGGACTTTGTGGCTGCTGGAAGCAGAGGGCTTTACCGCACACCGCTTCGTGCCCAAAACGGTAAAAATGTGTCACAGCTCCACTATGCACGTCAGGGCATCATCACTCCCGAAATGGAATTTGTCGCGATCCGCGAGAACCAGAACCTAGAGATGAGCAAACGCTACCTGAGCGATGAGGAGAGAGAAAAGCGTCTTAAAGGCGAGCGTTTCGGAGCGAATCTTCCTGAAGAGATCACTCCGGAGTTTGTCAGAAAAGAGATCGCCGAAGGCAGGGCGGTCATTCCGTGCAACATCAACCACCCCGAAGTAGAACCGATGATCATCGGGCGTAACTTTCTGGTAAAGGTCAATGCCAACATCGGCAATTCTGCAACGACATCGAGCATTGCCGAAGAGGTTGAGAAGATGGTATGGTCCACCAGATGGGGCGGCGATACGGTGATGGACCTCTCCACCGGGAAGAACATCCACACTACGCGTGACTGGATTTTGCGTAATTCTCCTGTGCCCATTGGGACGGTACCGATCTACCAGGCATTGGAAAAGGTCAACGGTATTGCTGAAGACCTCACATGGGAAGTCTTCAGAGATACACTTATCGAGCAGGCGGAGCAGGGAGTTGACTACTTTACCATCCATGCCGGACTGCTGCTGCACCATGTGCCTATGACGGCTAAACGTGTGACAGGGATCGTCAGCCGTGGAGGATCCATCATGGCAAAATGGATGATCCATCATCATAAGGAAAATTTCCTCTATACGCATTTTGAAGAGATCTGTGAGATCATGAAAGCGTATGATGTGACCTTCTCTCTGGGTGACGGGCTCAGACCGGGTTCGGTTGCAGATGCGAACGATGAAGCTCAGTTCGCCGAGCTCAAGACACTGGGGGAACTGACAAAGATCGCCTGGAAACACGATGTGCAGACCATCATCGAAGGTCCCGGACACGTGCCGATGCATATGATCAAAGAGAATATGGAAAAACAGCTTGAGTGGTGTGACGAGGCACCGTTCTATACCCTTGGGCCGTTAACGACGGACATTGCTCCGGGGTATGACCATATCACATCAGGTATCGGAGCCGCGATGATCGGTTGGTATGGCTGTGCAATGCTCTGTTACGTGACACCCAAAGAGCACCTTGGACTGCCAAACCGTGAAGACGTCAAAGAAGGGCTCATTACCTATAAACTGGCTGCCCATGCGGCAGATATCGCCAAAGGACACCCGGGAGCCAGAGCAAGGGACGATGCCATGAGTCTGGCACGTTTTGAATTCAGATGGGTGGACCAGTTCAACATCGGGCTCGACCCGGAAAGAGCCAGGGAGTACCACGATGAGACCATGCCGATGGAAGCGGCCAAAGTGGCGCACTTCTGCTCCATGTGCGGACCGAAATTTTGCTCCATGAAGATCTCGGCGGAAGTAAGAGAGTATGCCGATAACCTGGGAACGGATGTAGAGACAGCCAAGAGGGCAGGAATGGATGAGATGAGCTTAAAGTTCCAGGAGCTTGGCGGGGAAGTCTATGTTCCAAGTGAGGAATTAGAAGTTAGAAACTAAAAAGTAAAAGAAGCGATGCAGTGCATCGCAAATCAATAATCACACGAAGTGTGTTTGTCTCTGTGAACGACCTTGAAAGCGAAGCGATTCGAGAGCAGAGACGATTTTTTTTGCTTCGTTTTTTTTAAAAAAAATGAAGGGGAAAGCACACCTCGATTACATCGTATGGGAAATAAAAAAAGGAAGCACAAAATGAACATCGCAATAGCCGGTGCCGGACTGGTCGGAAGAGTGGTCGCACTCAACCTACTTCGTTCCGGTAACCACACCATTACCTTCTTTGACAAAGACTCCAAAGAGGGTGTCACGGCAGCAGGCTTCACGGCAGCGGGGATGCTCGCTCCCTATGCAGAGCTGGAAACGGCAGAGTCGGTCATATTCGATCTAGGTCACCGCTCCATCGATCTGTGGCCCGACCTGCTCAGGCAGATCGGTCTTTTTGACGGGTATCAGCAGAAGGGTACGGTCATTACTGCTCATGGGCAGGATATGGGTGAGCTGGAACATTTTATCGGAATGCTTCAGCGCAAAGTAAATACGGCAGAAAATATCGATCTGCTTGATGCGGGGAAGATGACTGCACTTGAACCGGACCTTTACACACATCAAAAAGGCTTTTACATTCCCGATGAAGGTCTGGTCGATGCACAGCGTTTTATGGCCTTCTCCGTGAATTATTTTGACCGTTATGAGAATGTGAGCTTTAGAGAGTACACGCCTGTAGAGAAGATCGAAGCGGGGCTGGTACATACCAAAGAGGGTGTAGAGGCGTTTGACTGGGTCTTTGATACCAGAGGTCTTGGGGCCAAGGAGCATTTTGACGACCTTCGTGGTGTCCGTGGTGAAGTGATGTGGGTGGAAGCCAATGACATCGACATTTCCCGTCCCACACGTTTGATGCACCCGCGCTATAAGCTCTATATCGTTCCGCGGGGTAACGGTTGTGAGGGGGTAGACCTCGAGTACTGTGCAGACTGCAAGTTGTCTCAGACCGAGGGTTACAAACGTTATCTCATAGGGGCGACAGAGATCGAGAGCGAAGACACTTCGCCTATTTCGGTACGCTCCTCCATGGAACTGCTCTCGGCACTCTATACGCTACACCCCAATTTTGGAGAGGCACGTGTGGTCAATACCGAGACCAACTGCCGCCCGGCATTTAAAGACAACCTGCCGCGCATAGAGAATGAAAAGGGTCTGACGCGTATCAATGGACTTTACAGACACGGGTACCTTTTGGCACCCGCAATTGTGGAAAAAGCACTGAATGAAGGAATGCTTTTGAATGAGCATGGTATGCAGGAGAGTGCATGACGATCATAGTCAATGGTGAGAGCAAACAGATAGCAGATCAAATGAGCATTGCCGAACTTATCACTTTTCTTGGCTTTTCCGAAAAGATAGGCGCTGTGGCATGCAATATGACCTTTGTGCCATCGGATAGCTATGAAAAAACATTTTTGAGTGAAGGTGATGAGGTCGAGATACTCGCACCGGTCTGTGGCGGATAATACAAATGTACAATGCATGGTGCGCAGCCACGCACGGATAAAGGAACGAAAATGACACAATGTATGAAACAGGAAGAGAAGAACTGGCAGATCGGTGGCAAGACCCTGAATTCAAGAATGTTCATAGGCTCGGCGCTTTACCCTTCACCGGCAATTATGGAGGCATCGATCAGGGCTTCAGGTTCACAGGTGGTCACTGTTTCCCTGCGCCGACAGGGTGTGAACAAAGAAGCTGGTGAAGGATTCTGGAAGATCATCCGTGATCTGGAGTTGGAAGTACTCCCCAATACGGCAGGATGCCACTCTGCCAAAGAGGCTATTACTATTGCACAGATGGCAAGAGAGGTATTTGGGACCAACTGGATCAAGCTTGAAGTGATCGGCGACCAGTACAACCTGCAGCCGGATCCGTATGAGACAGTGGAAGCGGCCAGAGTATTGGTCAAAGAGGGCTTTGAGGTATTCCCCTACACGACGGATGATCTGGTCGTTGCCAAGAGACTGGTCGATGCGGGGTGTAACATTCTGATGCCGTGGGGATCACCCATCGGGTCGGGGAAAGGACTGATGAATCCCTACAATCTCAAAGCGATCAAGGAAGCCTTTCCTGCTATGCCGCTCATCATCGATGCGGGGATCGGAAAACCCTCCCATGCCATCCAGGCGATGGAACTGGGGTATGACGGCATTCTTCTCAATTCGGCAGTGGCCCTTGCACAGGACCCTGTAGCGATGGCAAAGGCATTTTCCCTGGCAGTTGAAGCCGGGCGAACAGGGTATGAAGCAGGTGCGATGCAGGAGCGTGAGTTTGCTTCACCCTCCACGCCGACGGTCGGTACCCCCTTCTGGCATCAGTTTGATTAAATAGGAGTTTTTTACTCCTATTTAAGGATAATCAAATAGCTTTTTTTGTATAAATTGTTATCAATCTCTCGGGGTGCTGACAATTCAGCTGAGATAATAAACCCGTTGAACTTGAACCGGATAATACCGGCGTAGGGAAGAGACCTATATGAACACTTTAATATATGCTTCTTTCCTCTAACACTTATTTTGAGGGAAATAAAATGAAAACCAAAAATGTAACATTTTCACTTATGGCTGCTTATGCAGTTTTGAACATATCAGCTTTTGCTGAAGAAGTAACACTTGATCCAATTGTCGTAAGTTCTGATTTTAGAGAAAAGAAACTTTCTCAAACAAGCAACTCAGTAACGATCATAGGAGAAGATAAGATCTATGATAAGGCATCCCAGTCTTTTATTGAAACACTCTCTTCTACACCAAATGTAAATTTTTCTGCAGGAGCTTCCAAAGCAAAATATATTCAGATCAGGGGAATTGGAGAGAGAAGTCAGTTTGAAACCCCTGTTAATCCATCTGTAGGACTGATGATCGACGGTATTGATTTTTCTCATGCTACTTTGGGTGCAACACTTTTTGATGTAAAACAGATAGAAGTACTTAAAGGACCACAGGGAACAACATTTGGAGCGAACGGACTCGCTGGTGTGGTCACTTTGCAAAGCAATGAACCTACCAAAGAGACACAAGGGCACATAGAAGCAACAGCCGGAAACTACAATACCAAAGCATTTGGTGCAGCAGTAGGCGGAACATTAGTAGAAGACACACTACTGGGAAGATTTTCACTCTATAAAAATGACAGTGACGGATTTATGAAAAACAGTTTTTTAAACCGTGACGATACAAACAATATAGATGAACTTACTGCTAAAGCGCAATTGCGTTGGTTTGTAACTGATAAACATACGGTTGATCTTAATTTCATACATATCAATATAAACAACGGATATGATGCATTTACTTTAGATAACAGCTGGACATCTCATTCTGACCAACCTGGTTCAGACAAACAAAAGACCAATGCGGTTGCATTGAAGTCAACGTATGCATTTGATACGATGAAGCTTATTTCAAAGATCAGTTACTCAAAATCAGATATGACATACAGTTATGATGAGGATTGGAGCTATGTCGGTGAGTTTGATGCTGCATTATGGCCGTATATGGGATTTGATGAATACAAAAGAAAGAAAAAACAGACAGATATAGATCTGCGTTTAGTCTCAGATAAAAATGGACGCATTTTTGGTGGCAACACAGATTGGACTGTAGGTGTATATGCTAAAAACTTTGATGAAGACCTGGTAAGAAGACATCCCACTGATTATGATGCAGAACTTAATTTTAACAGCAGTTATGAGTCAAGAAATATGGCATTCTATACACAATTTGATACCCATTTGAATGATAAATTGACATTTATCAGTGGCCTTAGAGTAGAAAAATGGGACATGGAATATAGTGATTCCCATGCAATTAATATTGATAATGATGAAGTCATGGTAGGTGGAAAAATAGGAATGAACTACCTATACAATGATGCACAACTTTACTATGCAACACTCTCACGCGGGTACAAGCCTGGAGGTGTTAATGCCGGTACAACACTCAGTGCAGAGGACAAGACCTTTGCTACAGAGACGCTGTGGAACCTTGATCTTGGAGTGAATTCTTCATATTTTGATAATAAATTGACAAGTAGATTAAACCTTTTTTATGGAAAACGTAAAGATATGCAGGTAAAACTCTATCAAGAGAATACACACAGTTTTACGGATTATCTCTCGAATGCTGCAAAAGGACACTACTATGGAGTGGAGTCACAGTTAGACTATTATCCTAATGATGCATTACATCTTTTTACAAGTATCGGATTGCTTCAAAGTGAATTTGATGATTATACGGCTTTATTAGACGGAAGAGCTCCGGCACAATCACCAAAGTATCAGTACAATATCGGGTTTGACTATAGTTTTGCTGATGCATGGAGATTTAAAACAAATCTTGAAGGGAAAGGGAGTTATTACTTCTCTAATACCCATGATCAAAAATCTAAGTCATATAATCTGCTTAACAGTAGTCTGGAATATACAAACGGTGATTTCTCAGCAACACTGTGGGTAAAGAATATTACAGATGAAGAGTATGCGGTGAGAGGATTTTACTTCCCTAATAACCCGGGGAATGGCTATGTTTCAGAACTCTATACTCAAAAAGGTACGCCAAGAACCTTTGGTTTAACAGTTTCATATGATTTCTAATCTATGATATAATCGCGTATGTTTAAAACAATACATTTTTTACTGCTTCTTTTTCTTATGGGTTCCTCTGTATTGGCAGAGGGTACCAGACCCCTGCTGACCATCTACACCTACGACTCTTTCACCGCATCCTGGGGTGCCGCTCCCAAGATCAAAGAAGCTTTTGAAAGAGAGTGCAACTGCACGCTGAAATTTGTTTCTACTTCCAGTGCCATAGGCGCATTAAGAAAGATACAGCTGGAAGGAAAACATACCAAAGCAGACATTTTACTGGGCCTGGATACAAGCATTGCCCAGACAGCAAATGCTACAGGACTTTTTGAAAAGCATGACCTCAATACTTCCATGCTTCTTCTGCCTGTGCCCTACAAAGATGAAAATTTTGTACCCTATGACTACAGCTATTTTGCCTTTGTGTACGACAGTGATAAGCTCAAAGAGGTACCTGACTCTTTTGAAGCGTTGGCATCTATGCCCGAGAATTTTAAAATTGTCATTCAGGACCCGCGCTCTTCCACTTCCGGACTGGGTCTTCTTTTGTGGATCAAGGAAGTCTATGGCGAAAAAGCCGGGGTGTACTGGAAACGTCTGGCTCCCCATATCCTGACGATCACCAAAGGGTGGTCTGAATCCTATAACCTCTTTTTGAAAGGTGAGGCCGATATGGTACTCTCCTACACCACTTCACCCGCATACCATATGATAGAAGAGAAGAAGCACAATATCAAAGCGGCCAGTTTTAAAGAGGGACATTACGGGCAGATAGAAGTGGCAGCCATCCTGAAGTCTTCCCGACATAAAGCATTGGCAAGAGCGTTTCTCTCTTTTATGCTTTCCCCTGCCTTTGCAGATATCATCCCTACGACCAACTGGGCATATCCGGTGGTAAAGACCACAAAAGGGTTACCCAATGCTTTTGAACAGTTGATCGTACCCTCCAAAATGCTTTTATTGGACGGTAAAAAGGTAGAAGCCAGCCGAAAAGCTTACATCGATGAGTGGCTGAATGCCTTGAGACGATGATCATGCCAAAAAGATTGTATGGATTTAAAGGTTCACTGCTGCCGGGTCTTTTTGTTTCTTTTTTGTTACTGGGGTTTGCCTTTTTGCTTTTTGCTACACTTTTGGGAGCAGAGGACCCTGCAAAGATTACCCGGCTTGACGAGAGGGTGTATGGACTTTTGGAATTTACGCTCTACCAGGCGTTTTTGTCCACGCTGCTTTCTCTGGCTGTAGGCATTGTGCTTGCCTGGAGCCTGGCGCATCAGCCGGATTTTAAGGGACGCTCGGTGCTGGTCGCTCTTTTTTCTTCCTCACTGGTCTTACCCACGCTGCTTGTCGCTTTCGGGCTCATCGGTATTTATGGACGTAACGGGTGGATCAACCAGATCAGCATCGCTCTTTTCGATCATTCTTTTGGTTCCTACCTTTACGGTTTAGGCGGGATATTGCTGGCACATACCTACCTGAATGCCTCATTTGCATCACGTTCCCTGCTGCACACTTTTGAGAGTATCCCCAAAGAAAAATACAAGCTTGCCAAAAGTCTTGGGTTTAGCACATTCCAAAGGTTCATTTATGTGGAACTGCCTGCATTGAAGCCTACACTTTTGAGTATCGCTTCGACTATATTTCTTTTGTGTTTCAGTTCGTTTGCCATTGTGCTTATTCTGGGGGGCTCTCCGGCATACAATACGCTTGAAGTTGCTATTTATGAGGCGGTCAGAATTGATTTTGATATTGCCATGGCTTTGAGACTGGCACTGATACAGCTTGCCGTCTCTACGCTGCTGGTGATCTTCTCTTCCAATTTCAGAACAGGGTTGAACAACCTGAAAACCGCTTCAGTCCGGATACCCTGGAAAGAGGCAGAACATATCGGGTGGATGCAAAGAGCGGTGATCGCACTTTTCACACTCTTTTTTGTTTTGCCGCTTCTTGTGATCATTGCCGATGGCATGGGTGCGGATTTTGGACGTATCTTTGGAGAATCACTCTTTGTAAAATCACTTGTGGCAAGTATGGTATTTGCCGTTGCCTCAAGCATAC
>JANTHR010000071.1 GCA_024762315.1 Sulfurovum sp. | reverse complement strand
GGTTTCAATATCGTAATTCTCTCCGATCTTGTCAAGCAGTCCCATTGGTTTTTGATGGTTGATCATCACCACTTTCTTGTTCGGCCCGTCTATCATCTTCAGTCCTGCCATGGCATTGACCATCGGCTCTGGCGGTCCGCATTTGGATGTATCGAACTCAAAATACTGTGTTTCCCCCATTGTATAAGTAAAAAAAGGAACGGTTGCACCTTCTATTTCTATGGGTTGTTTATTTAATTCAGACATATTAACTCCTATTTTGTTTATTATTATTTTAATGACTTATATTTAAAATAATCTTGATTTATATCAAGATTATGTCAAATCATGTCAAAATTATTTAAAATTCTTCCTGAAATACTCTTCAACCAGTTCGTCAAAGTATTTCATCCGCTCTTTACCCTTGGGCATTGTGGTACGCAACGCTTTCATCTTTTTAAGAAAGTCCCCGACCGAGTCGGGAATGATCTTCTCAAAATGACGACGGATCTGTTTTGCAAATGCGGGTGAAGCACCGCCGGTTGAAAAAGCGATGGTCAGATCGTCCTTTTTGACATAGGAAGGGAAGATGAAATCGCAATACTCTGTATTGTCCACGGAATTCACCAGTACTCTGCTGCCTCTTGACTCTTCATAAATAGCTTTATGAAGCGCTACCGTATCTGTTGCAGCAATAACAATATCAAAACCTTGAATATCTCCTTCTTTATATGCCCTCTGATAGAGTGTCAGGCAGTGGTTTTTGATCAAGCTGTTCGCTTCAATACTCACTTCAGAGGCGATAACGGTGATCTCCTTGGTAAAATCTACCAGTTTTTCCAGTTTTTCAGTGGCAATGTATCCACCGCCGACTACCAAAACCTTAAGATCCTGCATATCCATGAACATGGGGAAAAAAGACATTGTGTTCCTTTTATGTAATTGTCATTTATAATGTATCGAAAGTCTACCAAAATTGCTTTGATATGTATCAATCTTTATTACACTATACTTTACTATAATCTAATTACAATAAATTATTGGAGCAAAAACTGTATGGAAAATGAACTACTTTACCAGATGCAAAATGCCTTTCCTATGACAAAACAGCCGTTTAAAGAAGTAGCTAAAAAACTAAATGCCACAGAGGAAGAGATACTTTCACTTGTTCAGAAATTAAAAGATGAGAAGATCATTAGACAAACTTCTGCTATTTTTGACACAAAAAGACTGGGCTACACATCTTCACTGGTTGCTTTCAAGGTCGCCGAAGATAAAATAGATGAAGCTGCTGAAATCATCAATCAGCATCCCGGCGTAAGCCACAATTATCTTCGTAATCATGACTATAACATTTGGTTCACTATGGCAGTAGCACCTGATTCCAAACTCGGACTTGCAGAGACCATTGAGATACTCAAAGAGCGCACAGGTGCCCAAGATGCCATTACCCTTCCTACCCTTAAAATGTTCAAAATTTCAGTTAAAATGGACACAACAGGAAACAGGGCAAAAAAAGAGAAAGTAAAAAAGCTGGCGCATAAAGAGATAACATTGACGCCTCAGCACATAGCTGTCATTAAAGAACTACAAAAAGATATTTCTGTTACATCGGAACCTTATAAAAAAGCGACTGAAAATCTTGGACTGAGCTATGATGCATTCTTTGCTATTGCAAATGAACTCAAGGAAAGCGGTGTCATGCGTCGTTTTGCCACTATCCTCAACCACAGAAAAGCAGGCTTTGGTGCCAATGCCATGTCCGTCTGGGTCGTACCGGAAGAAAAAGGTGAAGAGATAGGCAGGCAGATGGCAGAGTTCTCCGCAGTCAGCCACTGCTACCTCAGACCCAGCTACCCAAACTGGCCCTACAATCTGTTCGCTATGGTCCACGGAAAAAGCCAGGAAGAGTGCGACACACTCATAGACGAAATGGCAAAAGAGAGTGGCTTGGCAGAGTACGGAAAACTCTACTCCACACGTGAATTCAAGAAACAGAGATTGGTCTATTTTGATGATGCGTTCAAGGAGTGGGAAGAAAGAGTTAAGAGTTAAGAGTTAAGAGTTAAGAGTTAAGAGTTAAGAACGTTTGCATTTTCAAACTTTCTTAAACCTTATTCCTTAGCACTTAATCCTTATACCCTATCTGTTCTTTAAAATGTGCAATGCAGTTCGTACAATCTTTCATCGTATTGGTCTCTACAATGCTGTAGAGTGCATCTTCATTTAAAATAGTGACCACATGCCTCTCTACCTTGATCAGCCCCTCTTTTTTGAACTTCGTCAAAATACGAGAGAAAGTCTCCGGGGTCAGATTGAGCATTGATGCGATCTCATTGTTTTTTAACCGATGGAAAAGTGCCAATTTTTGTATCATGAGATCAGCCACTTTTGCTTCTGAAGAGAGTACCGTCTCTTTATGGACAAGGGCGGAAAGAAGTGATACTTTTCCCGTCAGTGATTTGATGATCTCCAAGGAAAAATCGGGATTGTTCAAGTGCTTATAGACCATTTCAAAAGGAAGCAACCCCATCGAACCGTCAGTTACGAATTCACACGTTGCAGGAAAAGGCTGATGCTCAAAACAGGCATATTCACCTATCATCGAGGGGGCTATGAGTCGATTGATCTGTATTTGTGTACCTTTGGGCGTAGTTTTGTAGAGTTTAATGCTTCCATCTAGCAGAATATGCAGATAATTACTCTCATCGCCTTCATAAAAGACAATACTGTCTTTGGTAAAATGTTTAATATGTGTCTGGTCGTAGAGTTCTTTCATATGTACCTGCGTTAACGCAGAAAACATTGGTATCTCTTCAAGTTTAAACATTACACTACCTCTTTATCTTTCCTATCCCCTATAAGAGTGTACTATACAGTACAAAAGATAAAATCTCTCCTATATCTTTCCGATAATAGCAAGGTTTTAACTGTTTACTGCTTAAACTTTTTTATTTATAATTTATTTTTATTTGTTTTGGTTATTTTTCAAACCAACTGAGCTGTTCTCTAAGCTTTACTACTTCTCCCACAACGATCAGTGCGGGGGTTGGTAGATCTTTCGCTTTCTCGTAAATATCTTCAAGCGTCCCCACCACAGTTTTTTCATCCGGTCTGGTTCCCCGGCTGATGACTGCAACAGGGTGATCTTTGGGCTTTCCTATCTCTATAAGTTTTTTCGTGATCTTCTTCAATCTATGCAAGCCCATGAGAAAAACAATCGTATCATCTGTTTTATAGTTCTCCCAGGGGATCTGTGAATGGTCCTTGTTGCTGGACTCATGTCCGGTAACCACCCTGAATGAAACGGTCACACCACGATGTGTTACAGGAATACCGGCATACTCAGGTACGGCTATGGCAGAAGTGATACCCGGGATGAACTCAAACTTTATATTGCGTTCTCTCAGATATATCCCCTCTTCTCCACCACGTCCAAAAACAAAAGGGTCTCCCCCTTTGAGTCTGACTACAACTTCATATTTAAGTGCTGCCTGGTAAATAGCTTCATTGATCTCTTCTTGCGGGAGAGTATGGTGTGAATCTTCTTTACCTACATACACAAATTCACATCCATCTTTGGCTTCTGCCAATATATCCGGATTTGCAAGCCTGTCATAAATAATGACATCCGCATCCCTTACTACGCGCAATGCTTTAACTGTCAGAAGATCAATATCTCCCGGACCGGCTCCTGTTAAATAGACTTTCCCCATTAATTATTCCCTTTAGTTTTTATGTTATATAACGGCAAATGGGCAAAGCCCATCTTACCTACGTTAACACTAGGTTCTCTTCGGCAGAGTGCCCACGCACCTTGGGTGCTTTTAATATTATCCAACATGTTTTGTTTGCTCCTCTGTCAAATAACATGAAGGGTCTTCCGCCCACATATCCCCATGTATAGCATAGACACGAGACCTTGAGCCACCGTTACAGATGTTCAGATATTGGCAGTCTTTACATTTTCCGCCAAGTTCTCTGGGGTGTACACGAAGTTTTTGCAGTAACTCTGTCGGTTCATTCGTCCAGATATCTGAAAAATCCTGATTTAAAATATTACCTATTTTCACAGGGAAGAACGGATCGGGCTTTACAAAGCCTTCACTATCTATATTGAGTAGTTTACGTCCTGCAGAGTTTCCTCCCCATGCTATGAGTCTTGCCCTCATCTCCTCAGCATGTTCCGGGTATTTTTGAATAAATCTGTCATAAAACAAGATGGCATCCATCTCCATATTCCCTGTGACGATCTCGATGTCTCTACCCGTTTCATGATATTCAAACGCTTTATCCAGGATGTAATTGACCGCAGTGATACGCTGCTCTTTGCTTATGTCCATTTCTAAATTTTCCAACCCTCTACCACTGTAAACGAGATGAGAGATATAGATTTTTGGGATATTATGTTTTTCTGCCAGATCAAAGATGAATTGCAGATCGTCATACGTATCTTTAGTGATCGTAAATCGTATGCCTACTTTGGTCTTTCCAAAACTGTTAAGCAGATCAACGGCTTTCATCGATTCGACAAATGAACCTTTCAGTCCTCTAAATGCATCATGCACCTCAGGGCTGCCGTCAATACTAATGCCTATATAGTCAAAAGTATCGAGTATCTTCTCAGCATTGCTCTGTTTGACATAAAGTCCATTGGTTGAGAGATAGGTAACGATGCCCAATTCCTTACAGCGCGCCGCTATATCGAAAAGATCTTTTCTTGTAAGCGGCTCTCCTCCGGAAAAGATGAGAAATTTCACCCCATTGGCTTTCAGCTTTGGTAACGTATCCATGATGTTTTCTGTAGTGAGTGTATCTATAGCATCCAGATCTGCTTTTGAGTAGCAGTGAAGACAGGAAAGATTACATCTGTTCGTAAAATTCCAAATAGCAATACTTCCGTCAAGTACCCGTGCAGGTTTTCCCTCGGTCACTGACTTCAGTAGGTTGGATAATCTAAACATTTATTTATTCTCCTTGTTAGCTGCCATGTTAGGATATGGGTCTTTCACGATCGTTTTATTATGCTCTTGACTGCTATTTGTCTCTTTCGTATCTGTAGGTTTGAAGGAGAGAATATAGGCAGTGATCGCTTTAAGTTCTTCAGGGTTGAGTTTAAATGCCGGCATCGCATTGCGTTTATACCCGAACACTTTAGAAACACCTTCAGGATCAGCGATCATCCCCTGTATCTCCTCAGCTGTTCTTTTAGATGCGATTTGGGAAAACGGTGGTCCAAATGCAACTGCTGTTTGATGATGACAGCCCCAGCAGTAGGTTTCAAATACTTTTTTTCCACTTTCTGCCTGCATATTGGAAGTAAATATTAAAAGACTAAAAAAAACAATTATGCTTTTATTCATAGGCTCATCCTTATTTGAGTATAAATGATGATAGCAATATTTTCTTTTTGAAAAGTTGATTTAGCGCAAGACTATTCCTTATTTTCCATATCTTCTCCATCCATTACATCAAAAAGATCATTTGAATTTTCCTGCATAAAAATCAGGTTGATTCATATCAAAAATAAAAAAGTCTTTTCTATGATAATCCTAAACTTGAAATCACCGATAAGAGTGTGACTGAGTTTATTGTGTTCGCCAAGAAGAGGTTTAACATTTAAATCCCGTAGGGTGTTGTACCTCTATACCACCAAAAATGGGCATGAGGATACAATATAAATTTTATGCAAATTCACGGTGTTGTCATGAGACAAGCATTAAAATGCAGTACATGTGAAGCACTAAATGCTAAATCGTACAACACCCTACATCAATACGCTACCAACTCCCCCTCCAAAGTTTTCAAAAAAGCCACCACATCGTCTATCTGTTCAGGCGTGAACTCATTGCCTATCTGGTATTTACTCATGATCCGTACCACCTCTTCCAACTTCTCCACAGAGCCATTATGAAAATACGGGGCTGTTTTTGTAATGTTTCGCAAGATGGGAACTCTGAACTTCAACGTATTATCGCGTCCTAGAAATCCTCCTTGGTTGATGAAAGGGAAAGGACTCTCTTTAATACGAAGGTCCGGCTCAAATATCATTCCTACAAAATCTGAAAAATAGTTTCTAAGCGGGAATTTCTGTATGCTCTGTCCACCAACACTCATACCGGTATGACACCCTTTACACCCTTTAACAATAAAAAGTGTCATCCCTCGTTTAGCTGCAGCAGAAATAGCACTGTTATCTCCCTCTAAAAATCTATCATAACTCCCTCGTGTCAATAATGTTCTCTCATATGCACCAATGGCTTTTCGTACATTTTCAAACGTAATCTTCTCTTCTGGGAAAAGTGCTTTGAATTTTGTAATATAGTTACTGTCTTTGTTAAGTCTCTCTTCCACCTCCCTGGGTGTCATATTCATCTCAAAAGGAGCCTGAACAGGACCGCCTGCCTGCTCTTCCACATCTTTAGCTCGTCCATCCCAAAACTGCGCTTTTGCCAATGCAGCATTGAGTACCGTAGGAGAGTTAAGATGAAAAGGATTGGCTTGCCCATGAAATCCAATGGCTGTAGGTAGATTATCATCCCCACCCTCTTTCAAGTTGTGACACGAAGCACAACTAATACTTTGATCTCTTGAAAGACGTGTATCAAAAAAGAGTTCTTTTCCTAAAGCAATCTTTTCTCTACTCATAGGATTTTCAGGGTTGTCAATCACTTTTAATAAAGCCTCATGATTTTTAGGTACAGGAGACATATCACGAGAGAGTGCTGCTTCTCTTAAGTCCTCATCACTAAATTTTTCAATGGATCTTTTGGGTAACAAAAATTGTAATGTTATGATCAATGTCACAACCAAAAATGTTATGGTCACAGGATGGATCAGTTTCTTCATGGTCTCCTCCTCACTTTATCTTACAGTATAGTCAAAATTGACGAAGAAACTCTTGATAAAAGTCAAACATCAGTAGAAAAAAAGTTTAGAAAAATACCCTTGTGATACCTATCAAACAATATACTTTAAGTCCCAACTCACTACGTTCTTTCACAGTCTCTCAGGCAAATTCTGCCTTGTACTGCACTCTCTGAAAAAAAAATCATTTTTTTTATGCACAAAATCTTTATGGTTTGAATTTACAAAGCTCCTTTGAAGCCAATATTGCTATTACTCTTTACATGATTTATGGCATAATGATTCCTACCTAAATTTGGATCCCTATATGATACAAGAACATTTTACAGAACAGACCGCAATTTTCTTCAGTGTAGCAAAATGGGTTTTTCTCTCCTCAGTTGTAGGTGTCATCATTGGTGCAGTTGTCACACTTTTTTTAAATATTCTGGAGTACTCGGAAGCTTCTCGTTCACTCCTGCCCTTTCACTACTACTATATACTTCCATTTGCACTTGTACTGACAGTATGGCTGGTAAAAACATTTGCCCCTACTGCCGAGGGGCACGGTACGGAAAAAGTGATCTCCGCAGTACATAAAAATAATGGAAAAATAGATATCTCTGTCATTCCCGTCAAACTCCTGGCAACAGTCGTCAGTATTTTTGCAGGTGCATCGGTTGGTAAAGAAGGACCTGGTGCACAGATCGGTGCAGGGGTTGCTTCCGCCCTTTCAGAATTCTTCAAGTTCAGCAAACATGATCGCAAAAAACTTGTCATCTGCGGTATCAGCGCTGGATTTGCCACAGTTTTCGGCACTCCTGTTGCCGGTGCGATCTTTGGTGTGGAAGTGCTTATAATCGGTGTCATACTGTATGATGTCCTGCTACCTTCCTTTATTGCCGGATTTTCCGCCTTTACTACTGCGCAGCTTTTAGGGATCAAATACAGCTATTATAATCTTCACTTTTATCAAAATATCTCACTCGATATCTCTCTGATCTTCAAGGTGGTGCTGGCAGCACTCTTTTTCGGATTTGTCTCCGATATGGTGATCACCACTGTTTCACTTACCTCCAAAATATTTAAGAAGATCAAACTTAATACCTACATAAAAGCATTCTTGGGGGGACTACTGATCGTTAGCCTGACATTAATATTTGGTGAGGAGTATATCGGATTGGGACTGGGGACCATTAACAACACCATCAATCCTGACCCACTCTATACTGTAGATGTACACTGGTATACATTCATCCTTAAAACGCTCTTTACCTCTCTCTCGCTCGGTGCAGGCGGTAGCGGTGGTATCATTACCCCCATTTTCTACATTGGTGCCACAAGCGGCCATGCCTTTGGAAGTGTCATAGCGCCGGAGCATCTTGTACTCTTCTCTGCATTGGGCTTTGTCAGTGTACTTTCTGCGACTACCAATACACCCATTGCATCAACCATTATGGCAGTAGAGCTTTTTGGGATTGACATCGCCCACTATGCAGCACTGGGTGCGGTCATCAGCTTTTTGCTCTCCGGACACAGAAGTATCTTCTCTTCCCAAATTCTTGCCATGAAAAAATCTGAGATGCTCTCAGTTAAAACAGGTGAAGCAGTCGAGAACATCAATATCAGTCTGGAAGAGAAAGAAATGAGCAAATTCAACAAACTCAAAGAGAGGCTGCATGTCAAACGTGAACTACTCAAAGAGAAAAAACAGAAAAAGAAGAATTAGGGATCTCAGATCTTCTTCAAAAAATCCAACAGCCCTCTCATGATCTCCAGTGGTTCAGGAGGACAGCCCGGTATATGATGTGCTACAGGCAGATGGTCTGCAGCAGGTGCCTTCGTGGCAAAGGTTTTTTCAAAGGGGGCTTCCATCACGGGACAGGCTCCCAGCGTGATGACCCATTTGGGTTCGGGTATCTGTTTGTAGGCATCCAGTACATGTGGTGTCATATTGAAAGTCATGAGTCCGCTGAGCAACAGGACATCGGCATGTCTGGGACTCGCTACAAAGTAAATGCCCAGTCTTTCCAGATCGTAGTAGGGATTTGAGAGTGCATTGCACTCGGCTTCACAGGCATTGCAGCTGCCGCTGTCTACCATACGTATGGCAAGCGATCCGGCAAATTTTCTGGCAACTTCATCTTTGAGCTGTTTGCGTAACGCTTGCAGCGCTTCGTCTATCTCCGGATTTTCCGTAAGCGTCCCTACTTTGAAGCGCTTGTTCCAAAATCGTATCATGCTGCACTCCTTTACAGATCATTGCCGGCATAGCTCAGGTCACAGCTTTTGTTAATGAGCGGAAAATCGGCAATAATATTATTTGGCATCATCAGATGCAGTGCCTGCCAGTTCATAAAGCTTGGATCACGCACAAAAAAGCGATCGATCACCCCGTTTTGAAGTGTCACACTCATATAGAGTTCCCCCAAACTGCTCTCGACAAAGGCTTCATAGGTACCGTCCTTCGCACTGCCGGGCGTTACCCCTTCACACCTATCCATACTGAAGTGCCGCATCATGGTGATACTGTTTTGCACCTCTTTAAGACGCACCATGAACCGCGCAGAGACATCGGCACTTTGCTGTATCTGCATCTGGAATCCATGGGCACGGTAAAAGTCATTGTTCCGGCAGTCAAGCCCAAGGCCTGATGCACGGGCAACCACACCGACGGTATCGTATTTGACGGCTTTTTCTTTTTTGAGAATACCCGTCGTATCGAACCGGTCCCAAAGCGAAGGAATATCCAGGATCCATGCCTCAAAAAATGCCACTTCCTTCTCCAACGCTTCAAGATATGCCAAAAAGACTTCGCGCACAAGCGTATGCGCTTCAAAGTCTATGGCACCAAAACCAAAACGATGTCCGCAAAGTGTGCGCAGCATCCTTCTTGCCTCTTCCGCCAGCCTGGAAGCAAATGCCAAGGCAGCACCAAAGCCTGCATCGTTGGGGATGAACCCAAGATCTGTCAGATGGTGGATGAGGCGTTCCATCTCCAACAACAATGCATGGTAGCGGCGGTTGGCTTCGGGCAGTTGGGTACCGGTGGCTTCAAGTACAATGTCACGCCATGCGCTCTGGTAGGCAATGCTCTCATTGCCGCTGATACGCTCAATGACAGGCTTGGCCTCCTCAAGCGTCTTTCCTTCAAGCATCTTTTCAATGGCACGGTACTTGTAGAAGTGACGTACTTCCTGATGAAGGA
>JANTHR010000070.1 GCA_024762315.1 Sulfurovum sp. | reverse complement strand
CTTAATTTTCTACACGTTGTCTATGGTATTCTTCAACATCTGATACTAGACCTTCTAAAAAGTTGTAAAATTCTAAAAAGTTGTTGAAGTCATCCACAAAATTATCTTTATATTTGTCTTTTTGTTCATTATTGTTTCGAAAAGTATCATCAATATTTTCCCAAGGTCTAATAAGCAATAAGCCCTTAAAACCTTTTAATCCTTCTTCTTGTAATTGTAAATCATCTGAAAAAAAATCTTGAATAATTTTTGGCATCCTTTGCGTATATACAGGTTCTAAACGTTTTTTCACTTCATCCCACATTTTTTTGTTTTTTTGAATTCCTGCCCATGTAATTAAATTTTGTCTATGCACAATATCTGCTTTTAATAATATTTGACTTTTTAGTTTATCCATTATTTATCTCCAAATATTTCATTCCTATCAGTTTTTTTATCATCTATGAATGTTTGTTGACCTCCGCCAGTTGCACTAGAAGGAAAATAATCTGAATTTTGTGATTGATTAGCCACTTCTCCTTCAAGTACCTGATGGGGCTCTGTAATAGTTAATTCGGCTTGTGCGTTAGCACTATTATTATATGGTAAAGCTAAATCTGTTTGTAATTCTTTCGGTGTTTTGTCTGCATCTTCTTTTTTAATTACGTATCGACCACTTGCAGATTCTCCACCCGTATGATTGATGACAAATGTATCTCCATCCAAAACCATTCTTGTAGTTATATCACCTTCAAAACTATCAACTGCGTCATTAGCAAATTGAGTTGCCTGTTCAGCTGGTATTCCTTGATTAATATATCTCTCCTCTAGAATCTTTGTAGCCTCTTCTCTTGAAATAGGTTGTGAATTTAGTAGGTTCTTCGTTTCCGTACCATCAAGCGGATTAATATTCGGCGTCTCAATACCATCATCCACACTTCTGACTATTGTACCACCAAGACCTTTAACTACTGCTCCGGTACCCGAAAATAGGGGTCAGGTGATAATGATAACTAACTTCCTACTCCTTTATTGATAATATGATAATACCCTGCCAATTCTATACATGGTCTTCTTGCCATTTGTGACTCCTTGTTGGAGTATAGCGTAGGTTTGATTATGTTATCATTATCACCTGACCCCTATATCTTCTATATCTGCCTATATCTTCTCGGCGGGGTGTTGATGTACTATTTCGGTATCTTCTGGATCGACCCGCTCATCTCCGCGCTGATCGCGTTTTATCTTATCTGGGCATCGTTCGGGCTTGTCAAAGAGAGCAGTGCCATACTTATGCAGTTCACTCCAAAGGGAATCAATGTCGATGAGGTGGTACGCAGCATAGAAGAAGAACCGGAGATCGAAGATGTACATCATATCCATGTCTGGAAACTCGATGACAACCATATCCATCTTGAAGCGCATTTGGATTTCAAGGAGGATGTGGCGCTTTCTGTTTCCAATCATGTCATAGACAGTCTGGAGAAAAAACTGCATAAGAGTTTTGATATTGAACATACGACATTCCAGTGTGAGTATCAGAGAAGTGATGATAAACATGTTATTGTTTAGATAAAATAGATCAAGGAGAAAATGATGAATAAACTGTTCTTACTGCTTGCAGTCTTGCTAACGGCAAATCTTTTTGCCAATGAACCGATGCTGAAAGAGACGCCGTTTGCCCAGGTTTCTGAACAGATCGGAAAAGGTCGTGCCGTTTTGCTTGAAGTGGGCTCGGACAGCTGCTATAGCTGTCAGATCATGGGCAGACTGCTCTACAAGGCCAAGCAGGAACATCCGAAGTATCCGATATACTTTGTCAACGTAAAAAAGGAGCGAGAAGCAGCTTACACACTGCAGATCCAGATGATCCCGACACAGATTATACTTGATGGCAAGGGCAAAGAGCTCTACAGACACGTGGGTGTGCTGAAGATGGATGAGCTCGATGCGCTGCTTAAGCAGCATATCGCAAACTGAAAGAACACAACAAAGGATAATTATGAACGAAGCCTGTCATACCATGGACCATGGTGAAGTACTCAATGCGGATAAAACGGAATATCCTCTGTTTCATGCGGTGTTATACGGAGACAAAATAAGCACGGCAAAATTTTCCAAGCGCCTCAGCTGTGCCATCAAACACTTGCCGCTGCGTGTGGAGTTCACTTATGAGTACGATACACTCAAAGCGATTGAAAAAGGTGTTACCAAAGACCCTACACTGGTACTTAACGGTGTGATATTCCTCGAAGGGCTGGTACAGTCTGAAGAGATAACCCAGGCTTTTGAAGCACTTATATCGGAGAAGTAATATGTTAGCCAAATTCATGCAACGGGAAAAACGTTTCACCAAGAGTGAAAAGATCGCTTTTTTGATGCTGCCGATGGTACTGGCGCCACTGCTGTTTGAGCTGTTGCTGCATGAGCGATATATAACGTGGTTTGACAACTATCATGATGAGGTGCTCATTGCCAACATTGTTTTCATCGTCCTGGTCCGTTTTGCTGTACTGGATACGGCTGTTTATATTTTCAGCCGTTCGAAGAACCACGTGCACCTGGCACTGATGCAGATTGTATTGCTCTATTTGGAAATTACGGTGATCACGATCATATTTTATGCAGTGATGTTCAATATGTTCGATGTCTTTTCACTCTTTCATCTCAACTCACAGTTTCCTCCAGAGAATTTGAAGACAATACAGGAACACAGCTTTGTCGCCTCTAGGTATATCTCCACCGTGACTTTTACGACACTGGGGTCGGGCGACTGGATACCACAGACGCTTCCGGCGATGATGGCGGTAATATCTGAAGTCATCCTCGGTGTGGTGCAGGGTGGGGTATTTGTCGCCATCGTGATCTATGCGCATCAGAACAAGGCAAGATGAAAATTCATATAGAATTCATATGACTATGGTAGCATGTTGTGAAAATAGTAGGGAGCCGGAGGCTTTTGTTCAATAGTTAAAAAAAGGATGTGTTTGAAACGTATGTTGAAACAGTTAGTATGGATAGTCATCTTATTGAGTGCCACAAGCCTCTCGGCGCAGATGCTGACACTTAAAACAGCTATAGACAGAACGCTGGCGTACCATCCGGATGTCAAAACGTTCATGCTGCGTATTCGGCAGGCGGAACAGGGCTACAATGCCGCCTATGCCGATTATCTTCCGCAGATTGACCTTTCTGCAACCTACAGTCCTACACAGACATTTGCACTGCCACAGAACGGTGTCTTTCATACAGTCGATAAAGAGGCCTGGAATGCGGGTGTGATGCTGCACCAGAAGGTTTGGGATTTTGCAAAGACAAGCTCCCTGGTAGAAGCATCAAAGATCGATGAAGATATCTCAAAGCTCTCCCTTGAAGAGGTCAGGGCACTGCTTGCCTACAAGGTGAAGTCTCTCTATGAACTTTTGGTGGTGCAAAAAGAGGCCATCTCTGTACGTAAAAAAGACCTCGAAAGCAAAAAAGCTTTCTATGCACAGTCCAAAGCACTGGTCAGGCAGGGGCTGAAGACCCGTGCCGATGCCAGCCGTTTCCTCGCCTCCGTTTCCGCAGCCGAAGAGAACCTTGCCATAGCAAAAGCGGCCTACGAGAAAGCGAAGATGTCCCTTTCACTCTATATGGGTGTTTCTCTGCCCGAAAACCTTGCATTGCAGTCAGGTACGCTCAAGAAAAATGTACGTGTAGGCAAAAACGTGGAGCGTGAAGTGCTCGATCACAACTACAGGGTCAGAATGGACAGAAATACAGTAGAAAAGAACAGATTGCTCCATCAGGCGAGCCGGTCTGCGCATTTTGGTTCCATTGACCTGGTCGCTTCACATACAAGGCTCGACACGCTCAACAGCTACAACTCCGACTATGTGGGGGTCAGCTACAACCTGCCGCTCTACCACGGCGGCAGACTGACCGCGCAGGAGCAGCAGGCCAAGATAGGCTACCAGATCGCGCAGGAGCAGCGTGCGTCTACGGCACTGGCACTTAAAGAAGAGTTGAGCGGACTGGTCATCGATATCAGGCGTTACGACAAGACGATCAGGTCGAAAAAAGCGCAGCTTGACTCCGCACGCAAGACCCGGAAAGTACTTGAAGCACGCTACAAAGAGGGGCTGGCCACGTACATCGAGCTGCTTGACAGTACCACACTGGTGCTGAACGCGAAACTGGGTCTGCTTGAAGCCTGCTACTCCAGAAGTCTTGCGATCGACAGGATCGACTACCTGAAAGGAAAAACGAAATGACAAAAGCCGCAAAATATGGCCTGACAGTACTGGCAGTGGCTGCAGGAGCCGCACTTTTTTACAAAAAGGTCTACATCCCCAAAACGATTTATGATACCGTTATGCCGACACGAGGGGATATGCATATTGAAGTGTTCGGTGTGGGAAATGTGGGTGCGGATGAGATCTATACCATCTCTGCGCAGACAGGAGGGAAGATCCTTCAGATCAACACGGATGAGGGCAAGTGGGTCAAGAAGGGCGACCTCCTGGTACACATAGACCCCGTAGATCTTCCGCAACTGCTTGAAGAGGCGAAGATTGCGGCCCAAAAAGCCTCTTTGGAGTTTGAAGCGGCCAAAGAAGAGCTCAAAAGCCTGCAGGCACAAAAAGCACTGGCAGAAGTGACCTTCAAACGTTATGCAAGACTGGAAAAGCAGGCATTCGCCTCCAGATCGGAATATGACAAAACCAAAGCGGACCTAAATGTCATAGAGGCGCAGATCAAGGCAACGAAAGCCCGCATTGATGCGAGCCGCATCGAGATCGTGCGTGCAAAGAAAAATGTCGAAGGGCTCAAAGAGAAACTTGCACGTTTCAGTGTCACTGCGCCGGTGGACGGTTATGTCATTTCAAAGGATGCCGAAGTGGCGCAGAGTGTACTGCCTACTCAGCCCATTGTGAAGATCGTCGATCCAAGAACGCTCTGGGTAGATACCTACATTGACGAGCGGCTCAGCGGATCTATTAAAGTGGGGCAGAAAGCGAAGATAGTGCTGCGGTCACAGCCTTACAGAAGTTATGAAGGGGTGGTAAAACGCATTGGGGCACAGACAGATGCCGTGACGCTTGAAAAAACGGTCAATGTCGCTTTTATGACACTTCCAAAGCCCTTTTACATCAATGAACAGGCCGAAGTGAACATTGTTACGAGCCAGCTCAAAGATGTTGTAGGGGTACCTGCCAATGCCATTGTGTACCTGAAATCAAAACCGGGGGTATGGATAGAACAGAACGCAAAGGCACATTTTATTCCGCTCAAAGTGCTCGGCCGCGACAATAAAGCGGTTGCTGTTTCAGGCATTGACGAGGGTACGGTCATACTGCTTGGCTCGGAGAAGAAAAAAGCACTTAAAGAAGGGATGTCGGTACACTGATGATCAATCTGGCCCAAAAAGACGTTAAGCATACCCTCGGGAAGTTCCTTGTCACCGCTATGGGGGTGGGTATGTTACTGGGTATCGTGCTTATTATGATGGGTGTCTACCGTGGGATGATGGTCGATGCGGAAGTGCTGCTTGACGATATCAAAGCCGACCTGTGGGTCGTACAGGAAGATACATTGGGACCCTTTGCAGAAGCATCTCGTATCCACGAAGACCTCAAGGATACTATCAGGGTCATAGACGGCATAAAAAGTGCCGAAGCGTTGACCTTTCAGAACATTCAGTTGCCACAGAAACCAAAACCTGTTCGGGTCGTTGCGGTGGGGTATGACCCGTTTGGTACGGTCAACCCCATCAATCCGGAGCGCCTGGTGGCAGGACACGGCCTTACAAAGGACCACTACCAGATCGTCGTGAGCGACAAGACAGGGTTCAAAGTGGGCGATACGATCCACCTTGTACGCAACGACTACCATGTGGTGGGTGTTACGCACGGCAGTGTCTCCTCAGGTGCCGATCCGCTGGTCTATGTTTCGCTAAAAGATGCACAGGAACTGCAGTTCTCTTACACCAACAACCGAATTAGAAGCGACAGGGCACGCGGTTTCAAGAACAGTGAAGCGACCATGGTCAATACGATCGTGGCCAGAGTGAAACCCGGGTACGATGTCGATGCCGTGGCGCAGGATATCAGACGGTTCAAGCATAAAAGTGTCTACACCGCAGCCCAGCAGAAGACGATCCTGACCAAGAACCTCGTCGAAAGGGCTTCCAAGCAGATTGGGATGTTCACTGCCATTCTTATCGTAGTTTCGACGATTATCATTGCATTGATCATCTACACGATGACACTTGAGAAGATGAAGGAGATTACCATTATGAAACTCGTGGGTATTCCCAACAGTATGATCATAAAAATGATCGCACAGGAGACGCTGCTGCTTGGTTTTCTGGCCTTCATTTTCGGTAATATCTTCTCGCATCTCATTTACAGCAAGTTCCCCAAGCGGGTCGTACTGCTGATCCCCGATGCGTGGACGCTGTTCATTGTTGTCATTATCGCTTCCATATTGGCATCACTGGTGGGGATACGAAAAGTGATCAAGGCAGACCCGGCATCTGCGATAGGGGGTTAGGAATGGAAAATGTGGCCATTAAAGTAGAGAACCTGGTGAAGCACTTTGGGCAGGGTGACAGCCTGGTGCGTGTCATCGAAGGTGCCGACTTTCAGGTAAATAAAGGCGAACTGGTCGCATTGGTCGCACCCAGCGGAGCGGGAAAGACGACACTTCTAATGATGATCGGGTGTGTCGAAGAGCCCACAGGCGGTGCTATTTGGCTGGGTGAGGAAAAAGTGTACGACAATAAATGGCTTACCAAAGAGCAGAGAAAGATACGGCGTGAGAAGATTGGCTTCATCTTCCAGGCACATTACCTCATTCCCTTCCTGAATGTCATAGAGAATGTCACGCTCATTCCACAGACCAACGGTGTCCTTGAAAAAGAGGCGAAGAAGATAGCGATGGAACTGCTGGAATATTTCGCCATCGCTGACAAGGCTAAAGCAATGTCCTCCCAGCTCTCCGGCGGGCAGAACCAGCGTGTCGCCATCGCCCGCGCGCTTGCCAACAAGCCGCAGATCATCCTGGCGGACGAACCCACTGCTGCTCTGGACTCCAAACGCTCTGTCGATGTCGTCAAGATGCTCAAAAAGATCGCCACCGAACAGGATGTCGCCGTCATCATGGTCACACACGATGAAGCGATGCTGCCACTGTGTGACAGGATATTGACCATTGAAGAGAAAAAAGTGGTCTCCAAAGAGGTATCCGAGGAAACGGCCATATTGTAATGGTCATGCACAGCCTCTTTTGCAAACAGAGATGCTTTCGGGGAATATGTGTTTGATGGAAATGCACATCAAACCTCTACTTTGATTTTTTAATTCATAATGAATTCACATTCTCCTGGTATGCTTCATAAAATAAATGAATGGAGGATATTATGCAAAAACGTTTTTTTGTAAGTATATTGATATCCGGACTGCTTTTGGCCGGATGTACAGGAGGCAGTACAGACAATTCCGGTGTGGGACAGAATAGCCAGCTGCCTTCCTATGTGGTCGATGCCATTAATGCACCAAAGAGTACACTTTCACAGGATGTCAAAGATGCTCTGACATATATGTACAGCGAAGAAGGGCTGGCGCATGATGTCTATCTTGATATTTACACCGTTCAGCAGGTCAGACAGCTTCAGAACATTGCAACCCGCTCGGAGGTCAAGCATATCGATGCAGTCAATCAGATGGCGATCAAATATGATCTCAACATGACCCAGTATCCCGATACGGACATCCCCTATAGTATAGAGGGGATCGGAAACGGAAAATACCCGGTAGATGATGTGCAATATCTTTATGATCTACTCTATGCCAAAGGTATACAGTCTCAAAAAGATGCTCTTGAAGTAGGGTGTATGGTCGAGGTAGTCGATATAGATGACCTTGACACGTATATCTCGTATGCCCGAAGCTCCGGTGCGACAGATGTATTGAGTGTTTTTGAATTTTTGAGAGACGGAAGCTATAATCACTATTGGGCATTTGACAATGGGCTTAAAAATATGGGTATCACAGAAGGGTGCTGTTCGATATCCGATGCATTGGGCCATAGCTATTGTCATCCTGAGTATCCCCAAAAATAAGTGTTGGGTTTAATTGGGATTGTCATGGTTGAATCGTCGATCCACATATAGTTCATATAGAAGTTGTATATTATACATAAGCCTTTTATGATTAAAAGGTATTAAACAATAAGGATTCATGATGAAACACACAACACTTATTGCTCTTTTGGTTACAGCAGCATGGTCTACAGATTTTTCTCAATTATCAACAGAGGAACTCATACAGCTTAAAGGTACCATTTCACCAAGTGAACGTCCCGCATTCAGAGCAGAAATGCAAAAGCGTATGCAAACTGGCGCATCACAGAAGAAACAACAAATGATGAAAGGACGCGGTATGGGTAAAGGCTGTGGCATGGGACAGGGTCAAAAAAGTATGCAGAACCGTCCGAATTATGCAGATTTTGATCTCAATCATGACGGAAAGATCACACAAAAAGAGTTTTACGATGCTCAAGCAGCCCATATGACACAAAAAGCCAATAAAGGTAAAATGATGAAAAATGCTGCCAATGCACCTACATTTGAGAGCATAGACAGCAATAATGACGGTTTCATTTCAGAAACAGAATTTAGTGCACATCAGGTAAAACAGATGCAAACAAAAAGAAATCAGGGAAAATGAAAAGGAGCTTTTTGAAAAGCTCTTTAAGTTTGATATTGGTTGCTACTTTTCCGGTACGATATAGATTTTTTTACTGACATCGTAAAGTCCAATATATTCATCGATAAGTTTATCCAAAGTCTTGTCGTCAAGTTTTGACGGCTCTTTAAGAGAAAACTTCTTGAAAAAAGGAGCCGGCATAATAGAAGCTTCAGTAGAGGGTCTTTTGAGATAGGAAAAGATTTGCTCTTTTATGAGTGCCGTGGAAGAGTACTTCAGCAGATAGCGCCTGTAGATCATCTCTGAAGGGATCTGTTGTTCTGTATGACACTGTAAGCACGCTTTCTGGAGAGTTGAATCCGGTGAGTCTTCTTTGGCACTCAAAGAGATCAGTGTTATTAAAAAAATAAATATTACTTTTGCCATCTGATGGTTACCTCCGTTCCTCTGTTTCTCTGTGAGTCAAAGATGATCTCGAAATCATAGGCTTTGACCACCTGATAGACAATATCCAGCCCGATACCAAATCCTCCCTCACTGCTGTTAGCACGTTTGAAACGTGTGTGGATCGTAGCAAGCTCTTCTTCTTCAACGCCAATTCCGCTGTCTTTAATACTGAAATGATCCTTGGTAAGATGGACCTGCAATGAGCCTTCACTTCGATTGTACTTGATGGCGTTTGAAATGAGATTGTCAAGGAGCCGAATGGTGTCATCATGATCGATATGCAGTATGATATTCTCTTCTATGGCCGTATGGAGAGTGAGCTTCTTTGCCGTAATGGCGGTAGAAAAATAGGCCAGCCTCTCTTTGAGTAGTTCGGAGATATCAATAGCCTGTATATTGCGATGGTACTGATGGTTGAGTTTCAGGTAAGTCAGGTCATCGTAGATGCGGCTCAGTGTCTTTGATGCTATCTCGATGCGTTGCATCTCCGAGGGGGCATTGCATTTATGCAGGGTCTGTATAAGCTCAAGATTGGTCAGGATCGTACTGATGGGTGTATTGAGTTCATGGGTCGTATCCTGAATGAAGCGGTTCATCGTTTCGATTGACTCACGCATAGGGGCAATGAAAAGACGACCCAGAAAGTAGCCCAGTATCACAAAGAGCAGTCCTGCACCAAGCATAAAGAGCAGTATCATCTTCTGCAGCTGGACTATGCCTGTCTGATCAACCTTTTTTAATAACAGAAGATAGACAACTCCCAAATGGTAAGGGTCTACAGGTTTGATATAGAGTATATGCCCGTCGATGAGGTGATACTCCTGTTTGAGGTCAATGTTCTTCGGAGGTTCGAAGTTGGCAAAAACAGTGTTTTTATCTTTGTCCAGCAGAGCAAGTTTATACGCTTTATTCAGATGAATAGGCAGCTTTTTTTCGAACGTTCTGTGCAGGCTGATGAGCTGGTGTTGTATTTTCTCGCCCTCTTGTTTCATTGCTTCCCGTTGCCGGTCGAGAAGATGGTGTTTCTCCAGCGTGTAGAAAATGGCACTTCCGACGGA
>JANTHR010000069.1 GCA_024762315.1 Sulfurovum sp. | reverse complement strand
ACTTTTTCAATAATATCTGCAGGTGAGAATGGACGGCCATTTGTTTTGGTAAGTTTATTAATATCCAATCTTCCCATACATCTTTCAACTTCTTCAAGATACTGACCCTGATTAAGCTCTACAACAAGTACTTTGTCGAACTTCTGTCCAAGCTCAAGCATTCTCTGCTGAGGGCTTGGCCAAAGCGTAATAGGTCTAAATAGTCCCGCCTTGATACCCTGCTCTCTGAGTACATTTACCGCTTCTTTGATAGCCAGTGATGCTGATCCGTATCCAACAAGAAGGATCTCTGCATCATCGAGCATATACTCTTCGTTACTTTCTATCTCATCCTGATGCTCTTCAACTTTTCTAAAAAGTCTGTCGATCAGTTTTCTACAGGTCTCGATCTCTTCGGTCGGGAATCCCATAGCATCATGGTGAAGCCCCGTAAAGTGATATCTGTACCCTTCATACATTGGGTTCAGAACTGCCGGCTCATCCTGAGCAACATCGTAAGGTCTGTAATCTGCAGGATCTCCTTCGAATTTCTTTCTTGGTTTAATCCCTGCCTTCACCTCTTCAACTTCCGGTAACTCAGCTTTTCCATGCATATGCCCCAGTGTTTCATCCAAAAGAACAAAAACAGGCTGCATGAATCTGTCTGCAAGGTTGAATGCTCTTACGGTTTCAGTATAGCATTCAGCCAATGTACCTGCACAGACAGTAATGGACTTGTAATCACCGTGAGAGGGGTTCTTCGCCTGAGCTACATCCCCCTGGGATACACGTGTAGGAAGACCGGTTGACGGGCCGCCTCTCATAACGTTTACAACGACCAAAGGCACTTCTGCCATTTGTGCAAGACCAAGGTTCTCTGCTTTAAGAGAGATACCGGGTCCTGACGTTGCTGTCAGTGTTCTTACACCTGCCATACCTGCACCGATCGCTGCTGCGACACCGGCGATCTCATCTTCCATCTGGATCGCTGTTCCACCGACTTTTGGAAGAAGATCCGAAATTGTATGCATGACTTCACTTGATGGGGTAATAGGATACCCGCCAAAGAACATACATCCTGCATCAACCGCTGCTATTGCAGCGAGGTCATTACCACTTGAAATAACTTCTCTTGTTGCTGACATTAGTTAGCCTCCTTATAATCTTCAGGCAATCTGTATCCGTTATTTACGATTGCTTCCTGTCTTGCTTTAGACGAATCTGTCAATTTAGCAAATTTAAACTCTTTTTTCTCTGCTACATAAATTGCAAAATCCGGACATACAAGTTCACACTCGTTACATCCTATGCATGATTCAGGTGCGACAATGCTGATCATTGCACCCAAAACTGAAGTTGGTTCCTGTTTCATTGAGAGTACACCTGCAGGACATGAGTCCACACAAATATCACAGGCTTTACATCTATCGGTATTTACCCATACCGGAGTATTCTCCGGAGCTGCCATTGTTGACATATTTTCCCCTTTTTTATTTTTGAAATATTAAGTGAGATTTGTTATTCACTAAAATTAGGATAGCTTAGTTTTAATAATGTGGCTATGAATAAGTGGTAATTATGTGGAGTATAAGTGGAGTTGTTACCATTTGATGCAAAAAAATTTGATGTTTTTTAGTGAACATACCTAATAAATAAATACAAATTATTTTACAGTAGCATGTGGGCTAAAAAGGCCCACAAAGATGAAGAACTTGGATATTAAGACAAAACTTCTTTTACTGCTTTTCCGATCTCTGCCGGAGAAACAACCACTTTTACACCCGCGGCTTCAAGTGCATCCATTTTCTCTTTAGCCGTTCCTGCAGAACCGGAAATGATCGCACCTGCGTGCCCCATTCTTTTCCCTGCCGGTGCAGTCTGCCCTGCAATAAATGCCACTACCGGTTTAGTGATATTTTCCTTAATGTATTTCGCAGCCTGGATCTCAAGGTCTCCACCGATCTCACCGATCATAACGATCGCTTCTGTTTCAGGATCTGCTTCAAACAAAGGAAGAAGCTGCTTGTAGGAAAGACCGATGATCGGATCTCCACCGATACCGACAGCCGTAGTAATACCGAAACCTTCATTGCATACCTGGTTCGCACCTTCATATGTCAAAGTACCTGATTTAGAGATCAATCCTACATTCCCTTTTTTGAAAATATTACCCGGCATAATACCAATCTTACACTCTTCCGCAGTAATAATACCAGGACAGTTCGGGCCAATGGTCTTCATATTGTTCTTCACCGCATAGGCTTTTGCCATTTGCATATCTCTTACAGGTGCACCTTCTGTGATGATGACCGCAAGATCGATACCTGCATCTGCCGCTTCCATCACTGCATCTGCAACGAATGCAGGCGGAACGAACACCATTGATACAGTCGCTCCTGTTGCAGCTACCGCTTCTTTTACAGTGTTAAATACCGGTTTACCAAGGTGTTCCTGTCCACCTTTACCCGGTGTGACACCACCAACGATCTTTGTACCATATGCGAGACATTGTTCAGCATGGAATGTCCCCTCTCCACCTGTAAAACCTTGTACAATTACTTTTGTGTCTTTATTTACTAAAATACTCATCTCTTACGCTTCTCCTATTTTATTTCTTCTCGAAAATTGGCAAAGCCAATCTTTCAATTCATCTCACTAAAGACTCTTGCAGTGCAAGAGAAAAAAGCTTATGCATTTTTTGCCGCTTCAACTGCTTTTTTGGCACCGTCGCCAAGGTCAGTCGCCGCAATAACATTCTCAATATTTGCATTTTTTAATATTTCTGCTGCTTCTGCTGCATTTGTTCCATCCAGTCTTACAACGACCGGCACATTCACATCTACAAGTTTTGTAGCTTCAAGGATCCCGTTTGCGATCCTGTCACATCTTACGATCCCACCAAAAATATTAACGAAGATCGCTTTGACATTTGGATTTTTAAGAATGATCTCAAATCCTTTTGCAACCGTTTCAGCATTTGCCGAGCCACCAACATCGAGAAAGTTTGCAGGTGTTCCGCCCATATAGTTGATCGTATCCATTGTACCCATTGCAAGACCGGCACCGTTGACCATACAACCGATCTCTCCATCCAAGGCAATATAAGAAAGACCATACTGACTTGCTTCTCTTTCGTCAGGATCTTCTTCTGAGATATCTCTCATCTCTTCGATCTCAGGGTGTCTGTAAAGTGCGGAATCATCAAATCCCATTTTTCCATCAAGTGCCAGGAAGTCTCCGCCACCTGTCTTGATCAGCGGGTTTATCTCGATCATTTCAGCATCATTGTCCATATATACTTTATAGAGTGCTTTAGCAAAATTAATGAATTTTTTCTGTTCATTTTTATCTGTGATCCCAAGTCCGAATACTAACTCTCTACCATGGAATCCCTGGAAACCAATAGCCGGATCTACTGCTACCTTTACGATCTTTTCAGGTGTCTCTTCAGCAACCTTTTCGATTTCCATTCCACCTTCGGTCGATGCCATAATGACAGGCATCTCTTTTGCACGATCAAGTACAACACCTAAATATAGCTCATCCTTAATATCTGCACCCTCTTCGATGTAGATTTTCTGGACCAGTTTTCCCTCAGGTCCTGTTTGATGTGTTACCAATGTCATTCCCAGGATCTCACTTGCAAGCTGCTTGACTTCATCTGTAGATTTGGCAAGTTTGACACCACCGCCAAGTCCTCTACCGCCTGCGTGTATCTGGGCTTTTACCACCCATATACTTCCACCCAGTTCCTGAGCAGCCTTAACTGCTTCATCGGGCGTATTTGCCACTATACCTCTAGGTGTTGGAACACCGTACTTTTTGAATATTTGTTTTGCTTGATACTCATGAATATTCATGTGCACTCCTTTTTACAATAAGTTCCAATATTATACGCCTATCACAGATAATATTTGATTAATTGAATTATTATAAAGAATGATTTTAAAAAAGTGGTAAATTTTTACACAGTTAAGAGAAGAAGGTGGGAGAAATATCCCACCTATTTATAGAAGGTGGCTTATGCTTTAGGAGAGATCATCTCTTCAGGCCTGACATATTTATCAAACTCTTCAGCCGTAAGTAGTCCCAATGCAACGGCTTCTTCTTTAAGTGTTGTACCGTTTGCATGTGCTGTTTTAGCAATCTTTGCCGCATTTTCATAACCTATATGAGGGTTAAGTGCCGTTACCAGCATTAACGAATCATTAAGGAATTTTTCAATATTGTCACGGATCGGCTCAATGCCCACTGCACAGTTTGCATCAAAACTTCTCATGGCATCTGCAAGCAGTTTAGTTGATTGTAGAATATTATACGCGATCACCGGTTTGAATACATTGAGTTCAAAGTTCCCCTGACTTGCTGCAATCCCGACTGTTGCATCATTACCCATGACCTGGACTGCTACCATGGTCATTGCTTCAGCCTGTGTAGGATTCACTTTCCCCGGCATAATAGATGAACCCGGTTCATTTGCAGGGATCTCTATTTCGCCAAGGCCACATCTTGGACCAGAAGCCAACCATCTTATATCATTGGCGATCTTCATCAAGTTTGCAGCAAGTGCTTTAAGTGCACCGGAAAGTACCACTTCTGCATCATGCCCTGTCAAAGCATGGAACTTGTTTGGTTGAGAAACAAATCCGTAATTTTTCTTCATAAAACTATTGAGCTTGTCAGCTACTTTTTGTGAGAAATCAGGATGAGAATTAAGCCCTGTACCTACTGCTGTACCACCGATTGCAAGTTCTCTACAGTATACCAATGCATCATTGATCTGTTTAAGGTTCGTCTCCAGCATCGCCACATATCCGGAAAGTTCTTGTCCCAGGGTAAGCGGTGTAGCATCCTGAAGGTGAGTTCTACCGATCTTTACAATATCGGCAAATGCTTTTGCTTTACTGTCCAGTGTTGCTTTGAGTTGTTCTAGTGCAGGGATTAGATTATCTGTCACCGCAACCACTTCGGCAATACGCATACCGGTTGGATAGGTATCGTTAGAGCTTTGACCTTTGTTTACATCATCGTTAGGATGGACTAAGTTCTCTTTAGTAAAGTCTCCGCCAAGGATCTCTGTTGCTTTGTTGGCAACCACTTCATTCATGTTCATATTTGACTGTGTCCCTGAACCCGTCTGCCATACGACCAAGGGGAAATTATCGTCAAGTTCACCGGCAAGCACTGCTTCACATGCTTTAGAGATCGCTGAAGTTTTTTCGTCATCAAGACGACCTAACTCATTATTGACCAACGCACAAGCTTTTTTAAGATTGGCGAACCCATAAACCACTTCGATCGGCATTTTTTCATTACCGATCTGAAAGTTTTGTACAGACCGTTGTGTTTGGGCAGCCCAATATTTGTCGGCAGGGACTTTCATCTCTCCCATAGTATCTTTTTCTATTCTGTATTCCATTATACTGTCCTCTTATTTTTTTTCTTTTTTGAGATCATCAAAGAATCCTTTGTCGCTTAAGACCTTTATCATACTTTTTACCGAATCTACACTTTTAGCGAACCTTCTTTTCTGCCCACGACTCAATGTCATTTCAAAAAGTTTCTCCACTCCACTTGCGCCGAGTGCTACAGGTACACCAGAAACGACATCCGAGTGTCCGTAATGACCGTCAAGGTAAACTGCACACGGATGGATCTGTTTTGTATCTTTTAAGATCGCTTCAACCATGATTGCCGTTGATTTTGCAGGTGCATAATATGCTGAGCCTGTTTTCAGGTAACCCACGATCTCTGCACCGCCATGCTTGGTGCGTTCAACAATCTCAAGGATCTCTTCCTCATCAAGTACATCCGTCAAAGGGACACCTGCAACCGTAGAGAATTTAGGAAGCGGTACCATATCATCACCATGTCCTCCCATAACTGAAGCACGGATCTGCCCTGCACCATAACCTATCTTTTCATGGATGAAGTGCGCCATTCTGGCAGAATCCAATATCCCTGCCATTCCTAGAACTCTCTCTTTTGGAAAGCCCGATTCCTTAAGTGCAACATAGGTCATAACATCAAGCGGATTGGAAACCATAATGATAACTGCATCAGGCGCATGCTCTTTGACATCCTGCACCACCTCTTTAGTGATCTCCGCATTGATTATAAGCAGGTCATCTCTGCTCATTCCCGGTTTTCTAGGACTTCCTGCGGTAATAACCACCACATCTGACCCAGCCATATCTGAAGCATCTTCTGCTACGTAGACCAGTGTATGCATACGTGCGGCATTGGCTGCCTGAGACATATCCAAAGCCTTACCTCTTGCTACATCTATATTTCTGTCTCTTAAAACGATCTCATGACATACGCCTTTCATTGCCAAAGAGTACGCAACCGTAGCTCCAACATTCCCTGCACCGATGATCGATACTTTTTTACCTTTTCCCATTTTAATCCTTTGTATATAGGTATCACAGAACACCTCCAAAAGCAAAACATAAATCATAATATCTGTTATCAATTATGCTTTGCGACACATGAGGCAACCATCGTTCCATGTGCATCTTTTTACACTAGATGCAAAGAAGTGATACACAAGGCTCAATGCCCTGTGTGAAGTTTTTATTCTAATTATATATCGTTGATGATCTTATTTAGTGTTTCAGACGGTCTCATTGCCGCTTCTGCCTTGGCATCATTTGGATGATAGTAACCGCCGATATCTTTTGGAGAACCTTCCGCTGCGAGCAGTTCTGAAATGATCTTCTCTTCATTCTTTCTGAGCGCATCTGCTACAGGAGTGAATTTTTCAGCCAGTTCGGCATCTGCTGTCTGTGTTTCAAGTGCTTCGGCCCAGTAAAGCGCTACATAGTAATGAGACGCTTTGTTGTCAGGCTCACCACATTTTCTGCTTGGTGCCTTGTCATTGTCAAGATACCCTTCATTTGCCTTGTCAAGTGCTTCGGTCAACACACCGATCTTCGCATCTTCAGATTTTTGATATTCCATTCTCAGTGATTCAGCCAACGCAAGGAACTCACCAAGAGAATCCCATCTGAGGTGACCCTCTGCAAGGAACTGGTCTACGTGCTTAGGCGCAGAACCGCCCGCACCTGTCTCAAACAGACCGCCGCCTGCCAACAATGGAACGATAGAGAGCATTTTTGCAGAAGTACCAAGCTCAAGGATCGGATACATGTCTGTCAAATGGTCTCTAAGTACGTTACCTGTAACAGAGATCGTATCTTTACCCGCTCTTACTCTTTCATTTGTAAATTTTGTTGCAGCCGTTACATCCATGATCTGAATATCAAGACCTGTCGTGTCATGCTCTTTAAGATATTTGTTGACTTTTTTGATCATTTCAGCATCATGGGCTCTGTTCTCATCGAGCCAGAAGATCGCAGGATTACCTGTAAGCTTTGCTCTCTCAACAGCCAGTCTTACCCAGTCTTTGATCGGAATATCTTTGGCTCTACTCATTCTCCAGATATCTCCGGCTTCAACATCAAAGCTCATAAGCACATCACCGTTGGCGTTGACAACTTCAACCTTACCGTCTTCTGCGATCTCGAATGTCGTCGGGTGAGAACCGTACTCTTCGGCTTTTTGTGCCATAAGACCAACGTTTGCCACGTTACCCATAGTTGTTACGTCGAATTGTCCGTTCTTGACACAGTCTGCTACCATTTCAGCATGGAACATACCGTATGTACTGTCTGGAACAACTGCCACACACTCTACCGCGTCACCGTTTCTGTCCCACTGCTTACCGCCTTCTCTAACAACCACAGGCATAGAAGCATCGATGATGACATCGTTAGGTGCGTTGAAGTTCGTTGTTCCTTTGTCCGAATCAACCATTGCGATCTTTGGAGCATCCGCATCGACCACAGCCTGGAATGCCGCTTTGATCTCAGCTTCTTTTGCATGACCTGCGATCTTCTTTTCGAGGTCAGACATACCAAGGTTTGGATTCACGCCAAGCTCTTTGAAAAGATCACCATACTTTGCAAATACATCTTCAAAGAAAACTTCAAACGCGTGACCGAACATAATAGGGTCAGAGATCTTCATCATGGTCGCTTTGAGGTGGATGGACCAGAGTACACCGTTGGCTTTAGCATCATCGATCGTTTTTCTGATGAACGCTCTAAGCTTTTTGGCAGACATGAAAGTTCCGTCAAGGATCTCTGCTTCAAGTGCCTCGATTGTTTTAAGCTCTTTTCCATTAAGCAGGATCTTGACAGATTGCGCTTTATCCATAGTCACAGCTTTCTCGTTTCCGTAGAAATCTCCGTTACCTTCCATATGTGCTACATAGGCTTTAGAATTTTCTGCAAATGGCTTAAGTCTGTGTGGATGCTTCTGCGCATAGTTCTTAACCGCTTTTGCAGCACGTCTGTCAGAGTTACCTTCTCTAAGTACAGGGTTAACCGCTGAACCCAGACAGACACTGTATTTTGCCTGGATCTCTTTTTCTTCAGCAGTCTCAGGATTTTCAGGATAGTTTGGAATATCAAATCCCTGTGACTGCAGTTCAGCAATACACTCTTTAAGCTGTCCTACCGAAGCAGAAATGTTCGGAAGCTTAATGATATTTGCTTCAGGTTTATGGACCAGCTCACCCAACTTTGCCAACTCATCTTCAGCAAGCCCCATAGCGGCAAGCACTCTCCCCGCAAGAGAGATATCACTTGTTTTTACATCCACACCGGCTGCCTCCGTAAATTTGCTTACGATCGGGAGGAGCGAATAGGTTGCCAAAGCCGGAGCTTCATCGATTTTAGACCAGATAATGGTTGGTTTAGACATGTGTTTTCCTTAAATTTAAATTACTAGTAATAGGAGTGTAACACTTTTTCATTCACAATCCATTTAAACCACAGGTTACCAAAAAGTTATCTTTATTATTTGTTTCCATATTACACAACCCAGCATGTTCATCTTAACAATCATCCGGCATAAGAGGTAATAGTACGGTAATAGAATTGGACTACAATTTGTTTGTTCGAATATTAAATTCGGAATAAAAAGAGATTTTTCTAATACTTCACGCATAAAGGATGAAACATGACAAAAAGATTTATGTTACTTATTGCAGCAATGTTAATGGGTACAGTAGCTATACAGGCTAACCAGGAACCGGTAAATATGGAATTTACAGTAACACAGGTGGCACTTGATGCTGCTGATGAGAATGTAGCTGAGGAACAAGATGAAGAAGACAACAATGTTTCAATAAAAGAACCCCAACCAGAAGGAGGTGATACTGAAGAAAAATAATTCCATAACTACTATTGGATTTTGGAAGACATAATCCCCTTCCTTCAAATAGTTAAAGCTATTATATGATCTTGTCCCCTAAAATCATATATCATTTTTTCCAAAATCCGCCATCTCTCTCCACTTTACTCCAAAGGAGAGAGATACTTTAATAAATATATTTTACTATTGCTGCTAGTCTAGAGCCAATATAATAATTAATATTAATGCCTAAAGGCTGTTTAAAATATGCCTATCTGTTATTCCAGCTCTTCACCTGCAGCTCCAGATTCAAACATTCCCATCATACCGGCATTAACTTCCATTGCAAGTTCACGTAGTTTTGTCGGCAGTTTTTTACCGCCATGTATCATGAGATCCAAATTCATGGTATAGAGATAGATATCTCCATTAGGCTCTTCTATGATCCCTATTCTGCAAGGCATAAACCCGATATACTCTCTTGAATAAGTTAGAAACTCATCGGCGATCGTTGGTGAACAATACGAACGTATCTGAGTATAGATACCTGTTTTTCTGGGCATTACTTTGTGGTCTACCATTGCCAAACCATGTGCACTTGCTACTTCATCCATGACTTCTATCGCATTTGCTATCGCCTCTTCTTTTGTCATGTCTTCAGGAATCACCATTTTTTTCTTAAGAATCATTCCTTTTGCAGGATCCCCCGTCTCAAGTACCAGTTTTGCCATATCGGAAAACGCTCTGACTGCTTCAGGGTCAAACTGTTTGAGCATACCACCGTATTTAACACCTACCAAAAGCATACCCGCTAGCACTAGTGTCCCGATCAGTGCTAGTATTGTTTTTAAAATTTTCATTTTTTTCCTTTATATATTAATTGTAACTGTATTACTTTTATAACACTATAATTATATTATTCTAATTTAAAATTAAGATTAACATTAATTTAATCTTATATTATATAATAGATAAGTTTAATTTATAGAGTCTCTGCCGGAGTGCCCACAACACATCCCGAGTGATACTTTCGACCTTATCTAT
>JANTHR010000068.1 GCA_024762315.1 Sulfurovum sp. | reverse complement strand
AATTCCCCTCATCTCCACCAATACAACCTAATATACACCATCATTAATCATAAAGTTACAACATTCCCTCTTTTACCCTTCAGCATAAAAAATTTAATATAAGGATTAAGTGATCATAATATAAAATAGAATATAACCGTTGGAAAAGGAACAGATAGAATGGAAGATAAACAATCACTCCTAAACCGTGTTACCCCTATGGCTGTTTTAAAAGCCGTGACACCCGAAGCAAGAGGCACCATGGCCAAAAACTGTCTTGACGATGAGCTCATTGGTATTTGGCACTTTCCGTTTCGAATAGGAAGAGAGTCGCGCGTAGAGAATGTTGATGGGAAAATCGTTCCTTCTGAAAGACAGAAAATAAGTAACGGTAAACCGAATAATGATATTTATCTTGTTGATCACAGACGTTTTCTCCAAATATCCAGGCAGCATCTACGAATTGAAAAAACAGAGGCCGGCTATGCTGTGATCGATAGAGGGAGTGCATGTGGCACTATGGTCAATGCACAAAAAATAGGCGGGGAAGACAGGGGCGGTACGTGTGAGTTGCAAGATGGTGACATTATAAAGATCGGGACCGAGGATTCCCCCTATCTCTTTCAGTTCATCACTTTAAGCTAAAAGGAATATATCAACTCAGTTCACTTCTTTTGCTATAGCAGCAGATAACGCAGTCGTTACTTCATAGGAGATAGTACCAAACTGTTTTGCTGCATTTTGTGCATCATTCATCACACAGACTTCTTCTTTGTCTGACTCAAGCGTAATGAAGTCCATCGATACGCGCCCCAAAATAGGTAAATTTTCAGCTGTAATGAAAGGCCTGGTGCTGTCACCTCTGCGCCAGCCGTCACCATAGCCGAGATCATAGGTAGAGACAGTCATCTCTTTGGGAGCAGTGAAATCTCCTCCGTACCCTACTCTTTCCCCTTTTTTGAGTACCCGGGTGGCAATTTTTTTTGCATAGAGGGCAAGTACCGGTTTGAGCAGTACCTCATCAAAAGGAAGAGGCAGTTCATCGTAGCCGTAGGCTCCTATGCCCACACGTACCAGATCTTCATTGAAATGCTTCATGCGCAAAATGGCTGCTGAATTACAGGAGTGAAAGCGTACATTGGTAAAGCCTGCATTTTTTACATGCTTTTTCACTCCTTCAAAACGTTTTTGCTGCCAAAAGAGTTCTGAACTAAGTTCATCTGCGCTGCGAAAATGTGTCATGACACCTACAAGATCCAAACCTTGTTCTTTTATGGAACGAAGTGCCTCCTCCAGCTCATCAAGGGCTATGCCGTTACGATGCATTCCGGTATCTACTTTCAGTTCTACTTTAGCACCTTTTTGGGCCCTGCTGATATCATCCAGGCTGTTAATAGCAAAAAAATATTTGTCATGCTGCGTGATTGTATCGCCAAGTACAAGTATGGTATCAAAAAAAGATGTGATCTGCTCTGCTTCAGATATTTTACGGACCACTGCATGCTTGATGCCAAACTCTGAAGCAAGCTTTGCCATATATTCCAGTCCATGTCCGTAGGCATTGTCTTTGAGTACAATAGCGATTTTATCCACTGAGCCGGTTTTTAGTGCAATTTGGTTAAGATTATGATAGAAATTTTGTTTATTGATTTTAATAATTGCCATAAGTGTATTATAGTTAAAAATTAAAAATTAAAAATTAAAAATGGAAGTAATTATGGATTGGATCAGCATCATTAAAATAGTCGGCATGATCACGACAGTGATCTTTTTAGGATTTCTTATTAAAGAGCTTCGTAAGAGCATAAAAGAGAGCAATGAAGGAAAAGTCAGTGACCGATGTGACCTTGACTAAAAGAGTCCCTGCTGAATGGGAGAGACAACAGTGTGTCCTCATGAGCTTTCCTCATGAAGAGACAGACTGGGCAGAGGGTGACCTCAATGAAGCACTTTCACCATTTATACGCATAGCCCAGGCCATCGCTTACGGGGAAGCTGTTTACATTATTTGTAAAAACAAAGAAAAGATCGCTTCCATGTTCTGCTCTACCCGCAACATGACCTTTATAGAGATACCTACCAATGACACCTGGATACGGGACTACGGGTATATCAGCATTAAAGAAAATGGTGAAAAAAAACTGCTTGACTTTACTTTTGATGGCTGGGGTGGAAAATTTGAAGCTTCACTTGACAACAGTGTCAACATTCTTTTACATAAAAAAGGCTACATGAGGATCACACCATTGGAGTCCATAGATTTTGTACTCGAAGGCGGCTCCATAGAGAATGACGGTGCAGGTACGATACTCACGACCTCAACATGCCTATGTAACCCCAATCGTAACGGTGGGCTATCTAAAGAAGAAGTTGAAGAAAAACTAAAAACCTACCTAGGCGCACAAAGAGTCCTCTGGCTTGATCACGGCTATTTGGCAGGAGATGATACAGACTCACATGTAGATACTTTGGCCCGTTTTGTCAACAAAGAAACCATAGCCTATGTCAAGTGCAACAACAGAGAAGATGGACACTATGAGGCACTCCAAAAAATGGAAGAGCAACTCAAAACCTTTGAAACCAACGAAGGTAAACCTTATACGCTCGTGCCACTTCCTATGACTGACGCTGTGTATGATGAAGATAGCCATAGATTACCTGCAACCTACGCCAACTTTCTCATCACCAATGATGCTCTCATCTATCCGACTTACTCTGTAGCACAGGACAAAGAAGCACATGAAATATTTAAAGGGCTGTTTCCCTATAAAGAGATCATTCCCGTTAATTGTCTAAAGCTAATAAAACAGGGAGGAAGCTTGCACTGTTCTACGATGCAGGTGGTTTACTGACCGCCAAAATCCTGAGTCCAGTAAACCTTATACCAGCCAGTAGCATTTACATCTGCTCTGGATTCAAACATTCCAAACTCAGTTAATTGGGGATTCATAATATTTGAGCAATGTCCATGATCACTTTTCATCCATCCTTCCATAACCTTTATCCAATAATTAGCAGGTTGTTTTCCGGGTTTTGAAGCGCTCATAGCAATATTTTCTGCTGTCATAGCTCCGGTATACCCATTTCTTGAAATACGCTCATTAAATTTACTTGCTCTAGCAGGCGTGAACGTTTGTCCTGTAATGTCATTACTCGTGCCTGAACCATCATGCGCATAATGGTCACTAAGTTTCATATCTTCACTATGTTCTTCTGCTGCATCCTCCAACAAAGGATTCCAATACATATCTTTACCGGAGGGACCGGTAATCGCGGCAGGATCATTGCATTTGACCTTTAAACTTCTGACATAATTGATCACGGCAAGATACTGGTCTTCTATAGAATCATTGCTGTTATAGCCCGACACTTTTCCATCTTGGATATCTTTAGTAAGATTTATATCTGAAGGATCTATCGTTCCTCCGGTAGCAGGAGAACCTCCTCCTCCGCAGCCAATCAAAACCAAACATACTAAACTGTATAATCCTATTTTTTTCATCTTCTATCCTTATATAACGGTAATGCAATGGAGAAAATATTATGAAGTGACTATGTGGCGGTCTGGCAGTCTTTTCAAAAGACCCATGACTTTCTGTCCCTATCTCACGACAGGTTTAGCTTTTTCAACATTGCTATGGTCCAAGTATATCAGAAAAAAGTCAAAAAAAGTCAAAAGCTATGACATCAAAATATTTTGCTAAACTATACAAATGAAAACAGCACTCATCCAACAAAAACATTATGATACCAAAGTGAAAACACTGCAAGTGACCACAGAATGCATCAGTGAAGCGGCACAAAATGGGGCAGAACTTATTGTCTTACAAGAACTCCACCAAACAGAGTATTTCTGCCAAAGTGAAGATACGAAGTTTTTTGCTTATGCCAATGACTTTGAAGAAGATGTAGCATTCTGGTCAGATATAGCCAAGGCCAATGAAGTGGTCCTGGTTACTTCACTCTTTGAAAAACGTGCTCCGGGGCTCTACCACAATACTGCCGTAGTCTTTGAAAAAGACGGCTCTGTAGCAGGGAAATACAGAAAAATGCACATTCCTGATGACCCCGGTTTTTATGAGAAATTCTACTTTACGCCGGGTGATCTTGGATTTGAACCTATTCAGACGAGTGTAGGAAAACTGGGTGTACTTGTCTGCTGGGATCAATGGTACCCCGAAGCCGCCCGCATCATGACACTCAAAGGCGCTGAAGTACTCATCTACCCTACCGCTATTGGCTGGTTCGATGAAGACAGCAAAGAGGAGAAACAAAGACAGCTTGACAGCTGGATCACGATCCAACGCTCCCATGCCATCGCCAATGCTGTTCCTGTACTAAGCTGTAACCGTGTAGGTTTTGAAAAGGACAGTTCCGGTGTAATGAAAGGAATACGCTTCTGGGGTAACTCTTTCATCTGTGGTACACAAGGTGAAATATTAGCCCATGCCAACCACCAAAACGAAAGCATCCTCTACGCAGATATAGAACATGAACGTACCAAAGAGGTAAGAGACATCTGGCCATTTTTACGTGACAGGCGTATTGAAGCATATAACTGTCTATTAAAACGTTATTGTGATAGCAAATAATTGATAAAATCAGTAAGCACTTCAAGAATTATACATAACTTATGTCGCTTACGTTTTTTTTCTTTTTGGGTTACTTTTTTCTCTTTTGTCGCAGTACAAACAAGAAACAACAAAATTAAGCAACTTTAACTATAATCCTTACAAATAAAAACTATAAAGGAATCAAATGGCTACCCCTAGAGAGATCAGAGCTTTGGAACTTACTCCTGTTGAGAAAGCAAAAGAGGTACATTTTAAAAACCCTCCAGCAGCATTCTATGATGCCATCGGCAAAGAAGAAGGCATGAAATCGCTCATGTACGACTTTTACGATAAGATCTATGAGAGCAATATTGCACACTTTTTTCCTCAGGATGAAGCTGAATTTGATGAAGTAAAGTTTAAAAACAGCAAATTTTTCATTCAAATATGCGGTGGTCCAAAAGTCTATGAAGGAGAAGCCAAAGGAATGGACTTAAATGAATATATGATCCGTGTGCATGATGATTTCTCCATTACAGAGAAGTCGCGTATAGAGTGGCTTGGAACTATGCGTGAAGCACTGGCGGATAAGGCACAGCATGTAGACATGGCCCTCATAAAAGAGTTTTGGGACTATCTTGAAAAGTTCTCAAAACTCACTGTCAATACTTTCGATGACGGAAGTACCTACTATGCGGCCTATACTAAGGCTACGGAAGACAAGTAATTCATAGAGGGATCAAGAATAACCTTGTTCCTTTCTATGCATTTTTTTCAAACCACCACATAAATGCAAACATCAATCCCGGTGTTTTGACTACAGTTTCATCATAGATCAATGCTCCGGCATCTTTTAGGGGAAGATCGATCACTTCTATCATCTCACCGTCCACACCGCCTCCTTCTGAGACTTTCATGCTTTCATCGATCTGGGCATAGTAGAGTGTCTGTTTGCTTCCTGCAAAGCCTACAGACGTATGAAAAGAGGTGATCTTCTCTATATTCTCCAGAGGGACACTGTAGCCACACTCCTCTTCTATCTCCTCTTTTGCGATCTCTATTAAAGAAAGTTCTTTATCGACGATACCTGCACAAAGTTCGATGGTCATTCCATTCTCATTATTCAAATAAACCGCTGGCCTGAACTGTTTGACCAGTATGAAACTCTTATGCTCTTTATGATAAATAAGTATGGCTACACTGTCATGGGCCTGTACGATCTCCCAATCTTTTTGAATACCGTTTTGTCTGTAGGTCGCCAAAGAAGTTGAAATGAATTTCGGATCCCTCAACGGTAGAAGCTCAAAATCTTCGATCTTATTTTCCATCTTTTACTCCCATACTGATCTTTTCGTATCCATCCCATACAAAAGAGGGTTTGTTCTCTTTAATATAACGCATGAGCCTAAGCTTGTTGGCTTTGGCATCTTTAATGAGCACTTGTTTATATTTGGTGGTTTTTACAGCTTCATATTTGGTGAATTTCTTTAAGATGGATGTTTTAATGGACTTCTTACGCAATACTTTCATCGGATCTATCCATCTTCCGTTCTTCATAAGTCCAAAGTGCAAGTGAGGTCCGGTACTACGTCCCGTACTTCCCACATATCCGATGATCTGCCCTTTTTTTACCCTTTGTCCTCTTTTGACACGTATACGGCTTTGATGTGCATAAAGAGATTCATAGCCCCCTGCATGTCTTATCTTGACCACTTTACCGTAGCCCCCCATCCAGCCTGCAAAACTTACCCTGCCACTATTCACAGCCATGAGTGGCGTACCTCTTCTTGCTCCAAAATCCGTTCCGTGATGCGGACGGTAACGATGCAAAATAGGGTGCCAGCGCCTATAGGAGAAACTCGATGTAATCCTTGCATGACGCAAAGGCATTCCAAATCTTGCATTTTTTCTGCTGACGGGAACCCTGCGGGTAAACGTAATTTTTCTCTTACCGTTGACGGTATAGGCCTGAGACTTATTTGAACTCTTATATCCCTCTCCGTCTTCATCCACATAAACGAACTGCTCCTTTTCACCCATTTTCACTCTGGCTACTTTGATATGAGGCATAACATAGGATTTCCCGAGTCGGGTCTTTTGATCATAGATGAAATCTATCTCATCGCCTTTATGCAGTTTTTTTGTATTGATTGCACCTTTTAGTGCCTGAGAGATCTTTTTGGCCACTTCAGTCTGATGCGTAGCTTTAACTGTATCGGTATACGGATTATCTTCAATAATAACCTTTGCAAAATAAACAGCTTGTTTGTATGCAATAGGAATAATATCAAATTCGTATCTGTTCTTTTTTTTAAAAAGATGTATCTGCATCTCTTCACTGATAGGGATCAGTGCCTGAAGCAGGGTACCGCTGCCATTTTTAAGTTCATAATATTGATAACGGCTTCTGATCTCTGAGAGGAATTTTTGATCCTCTTTGGAGATGGACTCCAGAAGATCGGCTGAAATACCGTAAGATGCCAAATACTCGGAAAATGTCTTGCCACTCTCCCACTCTTTGTGTGTCACTTGTGCTCCAAACAAAACACTTATCATCAGGATCACTGCTATAATATACTTCATTCTACTCCACTGTCCCCATTCAATTGGGCATTATTATAACTTAATTTCATTAAGATGATAACTAAAACACCTCTCTCAATAGACTTTTAATCTTTTGCTTGTATAATCAAAGCAAACTATTCCAAACTAAAAGGATCGCTATGCGTCAAATAGTACTTATAGCTTTAACGGCTCTACCTCTTTTTGCAGGATTTTTTCCTTCTACAGTACAAACTTCTGTCTCCAGTGTAGGAGAAAAGCGTATCATGCTGAACTCTGCTCTTCCTGTCAATGGTATGAGCGGTGTCATTGTTCATAACTATGGCAATGAATTAGAGGCGATCATAAGTTATGTTACGCAAACTTCATCTGATGGAAATGCTCAGCTGATAGACACCGATATCATTCACCATGATGAACTGCCGACCATTAAAACAGCTGTTGCTTCGGGCGACAAAGTGATCGGTGGATACCTTTATAACAATGTGCTGCTTTTGGCTCCGGATGCGGATACCTATGCAAAGATCACAGCCTCACACAGCAAAACATGGATACATCCGGACCTCTATGCACTTTTTCTTTCCGAAGAAGGTGAAGCGACACCGACAAAAGAGAATCTCGCAGCCTTTGCCAAAGCCTACCAGGTAGGACTTATTTATATTGTAAAAAACGGTTCAGCGGTACTATTGGACCCTATTTCTGGAAATATCGTCGGACAAAAAACAATGACCGGTCTGCCTGCTAAAGCACAATACCCTTTCTATATGCGTTTTGATGAGATACAAACCGGCTGGTTCTCCAAAAGCGGTAAAGGGGACTACTATAAAACCATGGAGAAGATATAGTGCTCGATCCAAAACATATCAAAGCATTGGAAGAGTTTGTAGGCAAAGAGAATGTCTATAGTGACAAAGCCCACCTCATTGCCTACAGTTACGATGCCACCCGTACACGTTTTGAACCTGATGCAGTGGTCTTTCCAAGAGATGAGGAGGATGTAAGCCGCATTTTGGTCTACTGCAACCATCATAGTATTGTCATTACTCCAAGAGGTGCAGGTTCCGGCTTTACAGGAGGAGCACTTCCTGCTAACGGCGGTATCACGCTTGCCATGGAAAAACATATGAACAGGATCCTTGAGATCGATATGGAAAACATGGTAGCTGTAGTACAACCCGGTGTCATCAACATGGATCTGCAAAAGGCTGTAGAAGAGGTAGGACTCTTCTATCCGCCTGATCCCGCAAGTGAAGAGTATTCGACCATCGGCGGGAATGTGAGTGAGAATGCAGGCGGTATGCGTGCGGCCAAATACGGCATTACCAAAGACTATGTCATGGCACTGCGTGCCGTACGTCCAAACGGTGACATTATTCGAGCAGGAAAACGCACCATTAAGGATGTAGCAGGCTATAACATCGCGGGTATTCTCATTGCCTCCGAGGGAACACTTGCCGTGTTGACTGAAATTACAGTGAAACTCGTCCCCAAACCTAAATTTACCAAAGCCTATATGGGCATCTTCCCTTCAGTGGACGATGCGATGAATGCTGTTTTCAAATCTTTGGCAGCGGGAGCGAATCCTGTGGCCATGGAATTCATGGATGACCTGGTCGTTCAGGCCCTTAAAGAGAAATTAAATATTGAACTGCCCGAAAATGCAGGCGCACTGCTCATTGGGGATGTTGACGGCAATGTAATGGAAGAAGTGGATTTTCAATTAGAGACTCTGGAGAGATCATTTAAAGAAAATGGTGCGCAAAGCTTTGTCATCGCACATGATGCGGAAAAAAGAAACGAACTTTGGTATGCCAGACGTAATGCTTCACCTTCCATTACCATCTTTGGAAGCAAGAAACTCAATGAAGACATTTCAGTACCAAGATCCATGCTCCCCGAGGCGCTTAAAAACATTTACGCAATAGGTAACAAGTATGGTTTCAAAGTTCCGTGTTTCGGACATGCCGGTGACGGTAACATCCATGTCAATGTCATGGTGGACGGTTCAGATGAAAAGCAGCTGCATGACGGACATGAAGCCATTGAGGAGATCTTCCAAATGGTAGTAGATATGGGCGGTACACTCTCCGGTGAACATGGCATAGGTACAAGTAAGGCACCCTTTATGAACATTGCCTTCAATGATGCAGAACTTACACTTTTTAAAGACATTAAAAAAGCATTTGATCCTAACAATATTTTAAATCCCGGAAAAATGGGACTGCCTGATTAATGTAGCTAGATGATCGATATTTTGGTGGGCAATTGCCCACCTGGCAAAGGTCTTGAAAATTGAAGAAAAATACACCTTTCAAAGTCATTCTTAAAAATTATTATCTCTTCATACGGGATTTTTTTACAGACCTCTTTGAGGATAAACTGGGGCATTATGCTGCCAGTTTAAGCTGGAGTACACTTTTCTCTATCATCCCTTTGCTGGCCATACTGCTTGCCATCTTTACCAATCTTCCTATCTTTGACACGGTTTACAGCAATATAGAAAACCTTATTTTCTCCAACCTCATGCCCACAGACTCCAAAGAGGCAATGGAATATATCAATACTTTTATTGCCAATTCGGGCAAGCTTGGGGCAATAGGCGGGTTTTATGTTATATTTGCTTCCATTATGTTCTTCAAGAACTATGATTATATTGTCAATGATATTTTCGATGTTCCTACACGGAGCGTTTTGAGTGCAGTTAAAACCTATCTGTTACTCCTTCTTATCATACCGGCAATGATGGGGGGATCATTTTATATCTCTATGTTCATTCAAAGTTATTTGGATAAGAACAGCATCACAAGCACCATCCATCTTTATACCTTTATACCCTATTTTATCGTTTGGATGATGTTCTATGCAGCCTATCAGCTTTCTGCCAATACACGCATTGATATCCGGGCCGCATTGATAAGTTCTTTTATCGCTTCACTCATCTGGTATCTCTCCAAAAATGCATTTATCTTTTATGTGGTACACAACAAAACCTACGCCAGTATCTACGGAGGTATCAGCACTTTACTTTTTTTCTTTTTATGGATCTACATCTCTTGGGCTATTTTTATCCACGGCTTGAAGTTTTGCGATCTGCTGAACAGGGATGAAGAGATAGAGCACATCTAAGGAATTAGAAATTAGAAATTAGAAATTAGAAATTAGAAATTAGAAATTAGAAATTAGAAATTAGAAATTAGAAATTAGAAATTAGAAATTAGAAATTAG
>JANTHR010000067.1 GCA_024762315.1 Sulfurovum sp. | reverse complement strand
CTCAATCGTGTATCCTGTACATTTTAAAATAGTTATGTTTTATTATACATTTTTTTCTATTGTTATATCAAAGATATTCAACTATTCCTTACTAATGCTATAATTTGTATGAATAATGTTGAGAAAGGTATGAGATGAAGAATATAGCTATCTTGTGTTCCGGAGGTGATGTATCGGGGATGAATGCGGCACTGAAACGTTTTGTTGAATACAGTTTTGATAAAGGACTCACTCCCTATTTTGTTGAACGTGGTTTTGAAGGTCTGATAGATAACAAGATATATAAAGCCGGCTACAGTGATGTTGCAGGCATTATTTCCCGTGGCGGTACCAAGATTCATACTGCACGGTCAAAACGTTTTTTAGAGCAGAAATATCGCAAACAGGCACTTGATAATCTAAAATCACACGGCATAGAATATCTGATCGTACTGGGCGGTGACGGTTCCTTCAAAGGGATGCAGAAACTCAGTGATGAGAGTGAAGGTTTAGGATTTAGCGGTATTCCTTCTACCATAGATAATGATATTGCCGGAACGGAGTATTGTCTTGGGGTAGATACGGCACTGAATATCATTAAATATGCCATAGATTCCATACGGGATACAGCTTCTTCGTTCGGTCGGGCTTTTGTCATAGAAGCAATGGGGAGGGAGTGTGGCTACCTGGCACTGGTCTCGGCACTCACAAGTGGTGCAGAAATGTGTCTCATACCGGAGATCCCTTATGAATTGGATCATTACAAAAAGCGTTTCAAAAAGCAGATTCAGGAGGGTAGAGAGTATTTTATCGCTGTTGTCTCGGAAGCTTTGAAGAATTCTGAGCACATTGCGGAATGGTTTGAACAGGAGATAGAAGTCGAATCAAGGATCATGGTTCTGGGGCATATACAGCGCGGAGGAAACCCTACGGTGTATGATCGCCTCATGGCATTTAAGTTCATAACACACGCAATAGACGGACTGCTTGAAGGAGATCAAAGTTCTGTGGTCTGCTATAACGCCGGAGGTTTTACCCGTCAAAAAATAGAAAATGTTGCCTTTAAGAAATATCGAATAAACAGTGAACTCTTAAAACTTGGTACGGAGTTCAATAAATAATTTTTCATAGCGGGCATGAAATACCAGATTGATCAATGCGCCTACTATAGCTGCAATAGTATCTTTCTGTGAATCCCAGACATCCCCCTGTGTGCCCAGGAATGCAATGCCAAGTTCAGGATGAAACAGTATGGCAGCAAGCCATTCAAGGATCTCGTACAATGCGGAGATGGAAACGATCATTGTCAAGGTAAAAAGTAACGCTGTTCTAGGTGTTAAAACCGTGGGGGAGACCATTTCAAATATGATCCTGAAGGTCAGCAGCCCGAAAAGAAAATGCACGACCCTGTCAAAATGATTCCGTTCAAATCCGAAGAAATGTGTGATCACATCGAAATATTCCATTTTGGCATAGGTAAAATGTGACCCCAGTGAATGCAGGCTGGCAAAGATAAGAAGCAGTATCAAGCCTGTAATCGTGAATTTATATTTTGTATCCATCCAGACGATTAGAGGAAAAATGAGGAAAACCAGTACATTCTCAAGTAGCCAGTCTTGAGGATATTTAGGATGGATCGCCATAATGATCCAAACCAGTATATAAATCGCATAAATAATTTTATGTGATCTCTGCATGGTATACTCCTTTATAGATTATTGCATTATACACTAAATATTTTGATATTTTATCTTGATTTATGTCAACTCTAACATACCATATAATTAATGCAGTGGCATCATTGATATAATTATTTAGCAGTTTCTAGAATAGTCTGTTCCATATAATAGGTAATACGTGCTATATGATGACTTACTCTTGTAAGCCATCGTATTGCTTCGAACTTTTTGGTACCGGTATGTATATCGATCTGATCATTTGCTATCTCCTCTACGATCATATCTCTATAGTGCTTCATGAATTCCATAATCTCTTTTTCATTTTTTTCTGCAGTTTTTCTGGCTTTGGAAAATTCTTTGGAGTTGATAGCAGTGATGATCTGTGCATTACTGTTGACCAGAGAGTCATGTGCTTTTTTCAGATCAGGGGATTTCTGAACATGTTTTGCTCTGTACTCCTCCTCTTCACAGCGTTCATGAAGACGTTGTTCATGATCAAGTATGTGCATCAATGCCATCAAGAGTTTCCACTTTGTAGCCTCTTTTTTTTTCAGTTCTATCATATCAACATAGTTTTGTGTTTTATTCAGAGCCGACTGCAGTAAGAGTAGATCCAATTTTTTGCCATATTGCAGATCTCCCAAAATAAAATTAGTATGTTGTAAAAGTGCAATAAATTCATCTTGTGCAGAAATACGTGCAGCTTCCAGTGCCAAAGTTGGCTCTTCAAGCAAACTCTTATCCAGTTTTTCGGTAAATTTTGGTTTTTTGGATGGAATAATCTTTTTCATCATATGTGCAAACTGATGTGTAAATGGCAGAATGATCAGAACACCAAGTATATTAAAAGAGGTATGAAAAGCGACGAGGGCGATCTCCGCATTTTGCATTAAAGTATTGGGTGCTGCAGTTTCCCATAAGTAGGTATAGGGTGTGATCAGAAAGATCGCCATCATGCCCGTAAAAAGATTATAGATCACATGTGAAAATCCTGTTCTTCGTACATTTGCTGATCCTCCGATCGAAGCCATTGCAGCGGTTACTGTAGTTCCCACATCCATACCGATGACCAATGCTGCTGCCTGTTCAAAGTTGATCGCATTGCCATAGAGTGCGGTCAGTGTTGCAGCAATACCAGCACTTGAAGATTGAGTGATGAATGTTGCGATGATACCAAGCACAACCAGCTTCAATCTCCCTGCCAATGAATCCGAGGGAAGATTTTCCGGAGTAATGATCCCTTCAAAACCACTCATGCCTTCCTGAAGCAAAGTGATTCCGACAAAGATTAGCCCAAAACCGGCCAGCGCATAGCCAAATGAAGCGATCTTGTCACGAAAAAAAAGCTTCAGTATGGTACCCAATAAAATAAAAGGCAGGACGATCGTGCCAAGATGGAGTTTAAATCCAAGCAGGGCAACCATCCAGCCGGTGATCGTCGTGCCGATATTGGCACCAAAAATGATTCCAAGTGCTTCAGGAAAAGCTAGTAATCCTGCACCGACAAATCCGACAGCAGCAACAGTCGTAGCACTGGATGATTGCAATATAGCGGTAGTAATAGCACCTGTGAGGGCACCGGAGAGCGGACTCTTAGTAAAGCGCATCAGGGCATTTCTCATCGAATCTCCGGCCAAAGAGCGCAGTCCATCTGTCATAATGATCATGCCGAGCAAAAAGATCCCCAATCCACCCAACGCATTGAGTATCGTTAAAACAGATACAGTTTCCATCAATTTTCCTATTCGATACCTAGTATTAGATTATATCATACCCTAAACAATTTTGATAGATTATCTCTGTTATAATAGATCAAAAAGGAATATAGATGCATCCGAATATTATGATCAAAACAGGCGACATCACACTGGAGCATGTCTGTGCCATTGTCAATGCAGCCAACAGTTCTCTTATGGGTGGCGGCGGTGTGGATGGCGCCATACATAGGGCAGGGGGATATAAAATCCTTGAAGCCTGTAAAGAGATCCGAAAAGAACAATATCCTGACGGTTTGCCGACTGGAGAAGCAGTGGCAACCACTGCGGGTGATCTGCCGGCTCGCTATGTTATCCACACGGTAGGACCTGTCTATCGCTACTGTGGTGAACACTGTGTTTCACTTCTGGCATCCTCTTATAAAAATTCACTGAAAGTGGCAATGGAACTGGGATGCAAAGATATAGCATTCCCTGCCATCTCTACAGGGGTATACGGCTACCCGAAAGCAGAAGCTGCACGTATCGCCTATGAATCAGTCAAAGGCTTTTTGGATGAAGGACACGAAATGAAAGTCTATTTTATATTCCACAATCATGAAAATAAAGAGATATTTGAAAAAGCGATACAATCAGAGAGAGGATGATTATTCCTGAAAGTAAAATATTTGGATGATGCAACAGAAATTACATCATACGGATTGGATTGGTCATATGGTGATAACTCTCCCTATACCGCCTTGCAGACAGCGGTCACCGAAATGACTTTTAAACATTGAAATCGCCAGATCGCCGCTGCAGTGGGTAGGGCAGACATTTTGTATGCCAAGTTCATCAAGTGTTTCGATAACTTCTGAAATGCGTGTTGCATTTTCATATATCAAGTGAAAGCCGCCCATGAGAAGATAGATCGGTTTTTGCAGCATTTCTATGGAGCGGGCTGCGATATGTTCAATACCCGGATGTGCGCAACCGGTAATGACAACCAGACCCTTTTGGGTATCGATGACGATGGATTGCTCACCGATATCACCCATAACACCGGTAGAGTAGACAGATGGCAGGAGTTGTTGCGGTGATTCATCGATCACGGTCACACCGAGAGTTTGTACACTCAAGTCTCGGATAAGATGTTTTGAGAGTGAATTGGGTACGAACAGATGCATATCAGGATGGACTTCAAGGACTGAATCCACGCCTCCGATATGGTCCCAATGCGGATGTGAAAGAATCAGTGCTTCTGCTTTTTTCAGATCGATATTAAGCTGCTGCATATTTTGTAAAAGTACCCGTCCGTTACTGCCGGTGTCGAAAAGAAATGTTGTTTCATCCGTTTCAACAAAGCAGGAGAATCCCCATAATGTCTGGAAACCTTCAAGGTAGGCATAGTTGTCAAAGATGATGGTTATTTTAGCTGTCATCATGATCTTTACGGGCTCGAAGAGCTATAAAGGCTCCTTCGCCGTATCCCTTTTTTACTGAAGTATCCATATGTTCCAGATCTTTTCCAAAAAGAGTTTGGGTACAGACTATCTCGGAAAAACCGGCTTTTTTTAACAATCCGATAACCTCATTTACATCATAAAAGCGGGCTTCACCATAAAAACGACTATTACGGCGGTTTTTCTCATACTTTTTGCCGAGTTCTGACTTCCTGTCTACAAAACCGATGATCACGTAACCGTCCGGTTTCAGGATCTGGTAAATATTTTGCAGGCTTAAGAGTGGATCGTCAACAAAACAGATCGTTGTTACCATCAGTGCCAAGTCAAAGGTTTCATTTTTTACGGGAAGATCCTCAGCGATACCTTCGATCACATTAATCCCTTTGGTCCGGGCAATTTCAGCCATTTTTGTAGAGGGCTCAACTCCTGTTCTGATGCCAAGCGGTACGGCGAACCTCCCGCTTCCGACACCGATCTCTATACCGTTTTTAAAAGCAGGCAAAAGCTTTTTTATTGCCTCTATCTCGGCATTATAAAGGGTTGAATGTTTTTCAAACCATGCTTCATAGGCTTGTGGAAATTTTTCAAAGGCTTCTGTTTTGGGCATGATGTTTATTCCTATTTAATGCCAAACCCCTTCAAGGGCGTATCCGCAATGAGGGCATATGCCGTTCTTATCAAGTTCATTGGTGACGTATTGCCCGATATGTCCTGTTCTGTCTATTACTCTCTCACCGCATTGTGGGCAGTAGGTAGATTCATGCTCTTCATCCTCAATATTGCCGACATAAATGTATTTCAACCCTTCTTCTTTACCTATTTCGTAGGCTCTGCGCAATGTTGATCCCGGAGTGGGAGGTACATCGAGCATCTTGTACATGGGGTAGAATGCGGAGAGATGCCAGGGCATGGTCGGATCAACCTCTGCAATGAATTTGGCGATATTTCTTATCTCTTCATCAGAATCATTCTTGCCCGGGATGAGCAGTGTCGTGATCTCGACCCAGATCCCTTTTTCATGGGCATATTTGACACATTCGAGTACCGGTTTGAGCCTTGCGCCGCAAATCTCTTTGTAGAACTCTTCGGTAAAACCTTTGATGTCAATGTTCATACCGTCGATATAGGGTGCCAGCAGGTCCAGAGCCTTGTGTGTTTCAAATCCACTGGTGACATAGATGTTCTTCAATCCTTTTTCATGTGCCAGTTTTGCCGTATCATAGGTATATTCAAAAAAGACAATGGGTTCATTGTAGGTATAGGCGATGGACTGGCATCCATTCTCTATGGCAAGTTCTACGATACGTTCAGGCGGGAACTCTTTACCGAATACCTGGTGATTGTGCTCTTTTGGGTACTGTGATATGTCAAAGTTCTGACAGAATTTACACGAAAAGTTACAACCTACTGTTCCAAACGAAAAAGCTCTGCTGCCGGGCAGAAAATTGAACATCGGCTTTTTCTCTACCGGGTCGATGTTCACTACGGATGCGAGTCCGTACACAAGCAGTTTGAGTTCACCGTTCTCAACTTTCCTTATGCCGCAGATCCCGTACTCTCCTTCATCGAGTTTACAGGACTGCGCACAGGCCTGACAGAGGATCTTGCCGCTGCTGAGTTTTTTACTTAACCATGCTGTTGCTGACATTGTTTTCTCCTTTGTGTGATTTCACCTTTTTTATTATACTCTTTTTTGGAAGTAGTGCAATAGGGTTGTAAATTATGCTATGATTATTGTGAGATTAAAAGTAAGGATTTGATTATGTATCTTTTTACTTCAGAGTCCGTGTCGGCAGGACATCCTGACAAGTGTGCCGATGTCATTGCCGATACGATCGTAGACAGTCTGTTGCAGCGTGACCCCAGTGCCAAAGTAGCTACTGAAGTATTCATCAGCGGTAAACATATTATCATCGGCGGAGAAGTCAAGACCACCGCTTCCATAGACAATGCATTTTACGAAAATAGTGCCAGACAGGCACTGGAAAAGATAGGCTATCCGGAAAGCGGATTTAAAAGAGGTGAAACGTTTTTCCCTGATGAAGCCCAGATAGAGGTCTATGTCAGCAAACAGTCCCCCGACATCACAATGGGAGTGGAAAAAAAGGGTAATGAGATAGGGGCCGGAGACCAGGGCATGATGTTCGGCTATGCGACCTCTGAACGTAAGGACTACATGCCCTCGGCTTTTGCTTATGCCAGAGAGATAAGAGATGCTCTCTATGCCTATGCTCTCGAACATCCTGAAACATTCGGTGTGGACATCAAAACAGAAGTGGTGATGGATTACGGAAGCAAAGAAAATTTTGACAACTGCAAGCCTGAACACATTGCAAAGATCATTGTGGCAATCCCCTGCATCAGCTCCATAGAACCCGATGAGGCAGAGATGCAGATAAGAAAGGTCATCGAGGAAGAGGTCAAGTTCGAAACAGGGCATTTCGATGCAAACAGAACGGTATTCTACATCAATAATACCGGCAGATACGTCACCCATTCTCCCATTGCCGATTCAGGCCTGACGGGCAGGAAAGTGGTCTGTGATACCTATGGCGGATATGCCCCCATTGGCGGGGGATCACAAAGTTCCAAAGACTACAGCAAGGTGGACCGATCGGCACTCTATGCTGCAAGGTGGCTGGCAAAACATATCGTCGCAGCAGGGCTTGCCAAAAAGGCGCTGGTACAGCTCTCCTATGTGATCGCTGAACCCAGACCCATTTCTGTTACCGTCGATACACAGCATACAAGCCTGACAGCGATCAAAGATGAAGCACTTTCCCAAATGATCGCCGAGAAATTCCTGCTCTCTCCGCGCTGGATCACCGACAAATTTGGACTGGACCGCCCCTCAAAAGAACATTTTCTCTATGCAGAGGTTGCTGCAAAAGGGCAGATAGGGTATGCTGAATATCCCTGGGAAGCACTGGATGAGCTGGAATGGTTCAGGGGCTTGAAATAGTGAAGTACTTCATAGGCAGTATTTAACTATACTCTTTTTCACATACCAGCTTGAGACAGTTCTGCGGTGTCTCTCCATTGAGGAACTGTTCCATATTCCGTAAAGAGATATCCATGATCCGCGCTAAAGCTTCTTTCGTATAATAGGCCATGTGCGGCGTATAGAGGAAATTTTCCTTCTGGGCAAGAGAAACATCACTGCATACATCGGAGGCAATTATGTTGGGCAATGACAGGTAGAGTGCTTCCTCTATGATCTCACATCTGGCAGTATTGATGATGATGCACTCTTTTTTGATCCATGAAGCATTGCTTTTGTTAATAAGCTCCTGTGTGGCAGGAGTCAGAGGCAGGGCAGGCATGAGTATGTCGGCATGTTTCAATACGTTCTCCAGGGAGACAAAGTCAATTCCCAGTTCGTCAAAAACAGCTTTGTGCGTCCGGCTGTATCCCAGTACTTTCATTCCAAAGCCTTTGGCTATCTTCGCCATTTGCAAACCTATGGTTCCCAACCCGAGAATTCCTATGGTTTTACCAAAAAGTTCTGTGCCTTTGAGGTCAAGGTAGTCTGTATTGCCTTTTTTGCTGCGATCCAAAGCAATATGTGTTTTTCTGGTAGCGTTCAAAAGAAGAGAGAAAGCGAACTCCGCGACAGCAGGGCCTGCATATCCGGCTACATTGCTTACTTTCATGTCCTTTTGATACAGTGTTTTGCATTTGATGTGGTCAAAACCGGTAGAACGGGTTTGAAGATAACGAAGCTTTGGGAGCCTGTCGATAATCTCATCTGTAATGTGTGACCCTACAAAGACTGAAACTGCCTCATATTCTTCAGGCTGCAACACAATATCCTGGATAGGCTTTTCAAAAAAGAAAAGTTCATGACCATTTATATGTGATTCAAAAAAAATTCTCTCTTCTTTTTTTATTTCGAAAAATGCGATCTTCATGCCTCTCCCTTTTGTGCCAATTCATTTTTTTGATTATATCAAAATTGGATCAATGGTTTTCAAATAGGCTGGAAAGTGATATAATTTAAAAAAAGGAGTCAATGATGAAAAAAAGAAATGATCTTGATCTTGATAAATTTGAAAAAATTCTCACAGAACATAAGATACAGCTTGAAGAGAACATAGCACAACTCAAATCGGAATTGGATGAGGTAGGGAGTGATGACGGCATCAATGATGTGGAAGATCTTGTCTCACTGAAGAATCTCAGCCAAAAAGACAATACTATTTTGGAGCAGCAGGAGAAAGAGCTTAAAGAGACCCTTCATGCACTGGCGAAAATAAATAACGGTACCTACGGAATATGTGAAAAAAGTGCCAAGCCCATACCTGTTGAAAGATTGGAAATAATGCCTACAGCAAGATACATAGTCGGTGTAGAAGATTAAAACGTCCCCTATAAGACGGTTATAATCTTTTATTTTATCTGAGAGAGATGAGGCAGAGGGGTGTGTATTTGACTCTGCCTGTTAAAAGGAGTCTTTGAGATGAAGATCGGTATTCCAAAAGAGATAAAAACCAAGGAATATAGGGTTGGTATTATTCCTTCCGGTGTCAGAGTGCTTGTTGAAAGTGGACATGAAGTCTATATTGAAAAAGATGCCGGGGAAAAAAGCGGTTTTTCCAATAATGATTATAAGGAGGCCGGGGCAACGATCCTTCAAAGTCCCAAAGAATTATATGACACTTGTGAAATGATCCTGAAGGTCAAAGAGCCTCAACCCCGGGAGTATGATCTTTTAAAAGCAGGCCAGATACTTTTTACCTATCTTCACCTTGCTCCACACAGAGAACTGACCGAGATACTCAAAGAAAAAAAAGTGACAGCCATAGCATATGAAACGATTCAAGAGGGAACAAGAGTGCCTCTGCTTGAACCCATGAGCCAGATCGCAGGCAAGATGGCGCCGATGGTCGCAGGTTATTTCCTCTCAGCGCATACCAATGGAATGGGTGTATTAATAGGTGGAACAAGCGGTGTATTGCCAGCCAAAGTATTGATCATCGGAAGCGGAACTGTGGCCAGGAACGCGGCTAAAATTGCATCGGGAATGGGTGCCGATGTCATTGTCATGGGAAGAAATCCCAACAGCATGAGGGAAATTGAAGCGTTGTTGCCGGAAAATGTTTCAACACTCTATTCCAATCGTTACAATATTGAAAAGATACTGCCTACGGTAGATATCGTTATAGGAGCAGTCTATAATACCGGTGAAAAAGCACCGCACCTGATCACAAGAGAGATGCTCTCTTTATGTAAAAAAGGAGCGGTTTTGGTAGATGTTGCCATTGATCAGGGAGGATGCATAGAAACTTCTAGGCCCACAACGCATGATGATCCTGTTTTTGAGGTGGACGGTGTGATACACTACTGTGTCGCCAATATGCCAGGAGATTATCCTGTGACCTCTACACAGGCATTGGCAAATGCAACTTTGCCTTATGTAAAAAAGATCGCAGATATGGGATGGCAGACTGCCAGTTTACAGGACAGTGCCATCTACGGCGGTGTGAATGTTGCAGGAGGATTTGTGACAGAAGAAGCGGTAGCCAAAGCG
>JANTHR010000066.1 GCA_024762315.1 Sulfurovum sp. | reverse complement strand
TTCTGTTTCTTTAGTGATGTTTTTAATCGTTTTTCTCACCTCTTCGAGTTGATTCTCATCTGAACCCTCCAGTGCTTTGAGTGCCTCTTCATTTGCTTTAGCCAATCTTTTAACAACTGCGAGTACTGTTGATCTTACCTCATGTCTTGCTTCTTGATATTTTGTTAACATTATCCAAACCTTCCTGTAATATAATCTTCCGTTAATTTCTCTTTGGGATTAAGAAATATCTTCTCTGTCTTATCAAACTCTGCCAGATCTCCCAAATACATAAATGCGGTATAGTCGCTCAAACGGCTTGCCTGTTGCATATTATGTGTAACGATCACGACCGATACCTCTTCTTTCAGTTCAGAAATAAGCTCTTCAATCGCCCCTGTTGAGATGGGGTCAAGGGCAGAAGTAGGCTCATCAAACAGCAATACTCTTGGTTTCAGTGCCACAGCCCTGGCAATACAAAGACGCTGCTGTTGTCCACCCGACATCCCAAGTGCACTCTCTTTGAGTCTATCTTTTGTCTCATCCCAGATTGCTGCACCTCTAAGAGCCTTTTCAACTCTGCCTTCCAGGTCGCTTTTGTTTTTGATGCCCGAAAGTCTCAGCCCATAGGCAACATTATCAAAAATGCTCATCGGAAAGGGAGTAGGCTTTTGAAAGATCATCCCTACTTCCTGACGAAGCCTGATGAAATCATTCTCTTTTTTGAGGTCTAAAATATTTTCCATTTCCCCATCTTTTTTATAGAGGTTTATCTCACCTTCATACTTGTTTCCTGCATAAACATCATGAATCCGGTTCATCGATCTAAGCAGTGTGGATTTACCGCATCCGCTTGGACCGATCATTGCCGTAATTTTATTTTCCTCTATAGGAAGATTGATATTGTTAAGTGACGGTTTTGGTGCTCCTGCGTAAGTAAAGGAAAAATCCTTGATATCCATTACCAAATTATCTTTTGTCATATGTGTTATCCTCTTTGTCATTTTTTATTCTTTATTATAAATCTACCCACAAGGTTGATACACAGAACGATCATTGTCAATATGAACGAAGCTGCCCAGGCCAGCTCTCTGCTCGGTGCATCCGGATAGGTCGCAAGATTATATATGCTTACAGTCAGTGAAGGGAACTGCTCTGTCAGATCCATAGTAAAAAACTGGTTGTTCGCAGAAGTAAAGAGCAGCGGTGCAGTCTCCCCGATAATACGTGCAAATGAAAGAAGTATCCCCGTAGCGATACCTACTTTGGCTGCTTTTACAACGATCTGCAGGATGATCTTGTGCTTGCTTCCGCCAAGTGCCATCCCTGCTTCTCTCAGCTCCTGGGGCACGAGTGCCAGCATATTGTCTGTCGTTGAGATAATAATAGGTATCATCATGATCGCCAATGACACAATACCCGCATACCCATTGTATCCTCCAAAAGGATCAACCAATAGTGCAAACACAAAGACACCGATGACGATGGAGGGAGCAGACATCATGACATCACTCAAATTTCGTATGACCGATGCAAGTTTGCTTCCATGCCCATATTCTCTAAGGTAGATACCCGCCATCATGCCTACAGGAACAGCCAAGAGGCTTGCCAATAGGGCCATAGTGAACTGTCCCACCAAAAGGTTACGTATGCCACCTTCTACAAGGTCATTGGTAAAAGTACTCCAGTGGATACTGGTAATACCCTTGTAGGTGAGTGTTGCAAGTATCCAAAAAAGAAACCCTATTCCCATCAGAGCAGAGAGTGTCGAAAGAAGAAGGATGATCTTATTGAGTAACAGTCTATTCATTTTAGCTCCTTATTTTGCTTTTCTGCCAAGAAAATAGAATTTTGCAACCGATATGATAAGGAAACTCACCACAAAGAGCATCAGTGCCAGGTAATACATACTGCTCATCTCCAAATCCTGTGCTTCAGCAAAGTTATTGGCAAGAAGTACCGGTATGGACGTCGTAGGGTCTGTGATCTTACTCGGTAAGTGCATGACTGAGCCTATGAGGAATGCCACTGCCATTGTCTCACCCAAAGCACGTCCCAGTGCCAGGATGATCGAACCGATGATACCGCCTTTGGCATAAGGCATGATCACATCTTTGATGACTTCGAATTTTGTTGCACCCATCGCATAGGCTGACTCTTTCAGTACAGCAGGAGTGGTATTCATAGAATCACGGGTAATGGCTGCCATAAAGGGGATGATCATAATTGCCAGCACAATCCCCGCCGTCAGCAAACCTACACCATTTCCACCAAAAGTATGCTGTACAATGGGCGCAAAATAAAATAGCCCCCACATACCGTAAATGATACTTGGAATGGCTGCAAGCAATTCAATGGCAACAGAGACCGGCTTAGAGAATGTTTCTGAAGCGATCTCTGTAAGAAAAATAGCTATCCCCATGGCAAGAGGTGTAGCAATGACCATAGCGATAACGGTACTTAGAAGTGTACCGACAACAGGGATGTACCCGCCAAATATACCGCCTTCATCATCTTCCCCCGGTTCCCACTGCTCATTCCAGAGGAAGTCGAACCCAAACGTATGCATGGCATCCTGTGCATAGGTAAAGAGTACGGCAAAGATACCTACAAGGAGAAAAAAGGAAAGTGTTGCTGAAAAAAATGAGAAATTTCGAAAAAGTTTGCCACCCATTTGTTGCCTTCATTATAATTTGAAGCGATTGTAATAAAAAATGGTAACATTTTGATTACTAAACACATTAAGTATGCTGTAGTTGTATTCAAGGAGTTACAAATAGATAAAGTGTTTAGTAGTGTAGACAAGCCTTTTTTTGAAAGGCTTGTGGAAGATCTATATCTTGTTTATTTGATTTTTTTTGCTTCCCAGTATCCTCTAATAGCATCTTTTGTTGATGCCGGAAGTGGTACATACCCAAGGTCAGCTGCTGCTTTGTCACCGTTTGTATAGGCCCAGTCCATAAATGCGGTCACTTGTTTATTTGTTTCTGTTTTTTCCTCTGGAAGCAAAATAAATGTTGCCGCAACGATAGGGTAAGATGTAGCACCTGCCGGGTCACCGATCACTGCATAAAAATCATTGTCTGCTGTCCATGAAGCATATTTTGCTGCATCCTGGAAAGAAGCGACTGTCGGGTTAATGAATTTACCCTCTTTGTTCTCAACTTGCGCTGCGGGAAGACCCAACTTGATTTTGTATGAATATTCGATGTAACCGATAGAACCTTTGATCTGCTGGATATTTGCCGATACGCCAGAGTTTGACTTACCTGCCACTACTTTAGATGCTGTCCATGTTGGTTTTTTACTTACTTTAACTTCCGGATTGATCTTGTTAAGGAAGTATGTAAAGTTAAATGTTGTACCGGATTTGTCCGCTCTCACACATGTCGTGATAGGTTCATGCGGGAGCTTAAGTCCAGCGTTTTCTTTAGTGATGATAGCATCATCCCAAAAACTTGCTTTTCCTGTGAAAATCGCATCAATTGCTGCACGGCTAAGCTTAAGCTCACCATCTTTTACACCATCAAGGTTGTATGCAAGCACAATAGACCCTACCACTGAAGGGAACATGTAAAGTTTTTCTTTTCTGAGCTTTTCAGGTTTAAGCGGTTTGTCTGAACCTGCAAAGTCTACCATTCTTTTTGTGATTGATTTAATACCGTCACCCGAACCAGTCGGTGTATAGTTCACTTTGTTACCGGTTGCTTTAAAATATTCTGCTGTCCATGCTTTATATACAGGACCAGGGAAAGAAGCTCCTCTACCTTTAAGTTCACTTGCATGTACTGCTGTAAGTGCCACTGAAGCTGCTACGGCTGCTGTTACAATTTTTTTGAAAGTCATTCTGTTTTTCCTTCGAAAAGTTTAGTTTCCCATTTGGGTTGCGAAAGTATAAAATAAGTTGGAAACAATTTGGTTACAGAGATTGATTATTTTTGTAATCAATTACTCTATGCCGGTATTATCCTATGTATCTTTTTCTTTTACTCTCTTTCATTAAGTGAAGATCCACTAAAATAAATCCGTCAATACAGTAGTTGAATTGCTTGTCATAACCAAAATCCATGAACTGCACACCACCCTCTTCACATACTTCTGCATATTGTTTGTAGAGTGTAGGGATAGTGTAGCCCATATAGCCAAGTTCCTCCTTTAGGACTCTCTGGTCTGCGCGGTAGTCATGCCCGCAAAAGATATCTTCACAATAATTTTTCATCTCTTTAGGCATTTTATACCGTACCTTATGACGTACTATTTGTTCTTTTGTGCCAAAATAGTGACTATAGAAGTATATCAGCAATGATTTTGCCTGTAGCGTGAAACTGTCACTTAAGCTCACCGGCCCAAAAAGATAACGTATATTAGGATGAGCCTTCACATAGGCACCTATCCCCTGCCACAGGTAGTCCAGTGCCCTGGAATTCCAATACTTGGGCTGTACAAAACTTCTTCCAAGTTCCAGTGCCTGTTCAAAATAGGGCTCAAATGTATCACTGAACTTAAAAAGTGTACTCGTATAAAGCCCTTCAATTCCAAAATCATCAACAATTTCCCTGCATTCTCCTATGCGGTATGCTCCGGCGATCTCCAAAGATTCTTCATCCCAGATAATAAGATGCTTATAATAAAAATCATAACTGTCTATATCTCTTTTTTCTCCGGAGCCTTCGCCTACATGACGAAAGCTTATCTCTCTTAGTCTTCCTATCTCTTTGATGACACAATTCTCTACTACACTTTCATAAAGTATGATCTTTTTGCCATCTGAAGTTTCACCAAGCACTTTCCCCTCTTTGAGTTCTGTTTTTATGTCAATAGGGGCTTCTGCCAGAGAAATACCTTTTTGCACTTTGAGAATATGCTTCTTCCCTTTTGCAACTCTGTAAAAATGTTTTCGTAAAAGTTTCACTGCCTCTTTTTGAGGAAGCTTCGGCATAGCATACCCCTCATAGGAAATTGGGTTGCCTATAGTAAACTCTATCTCTTTGCCTTTTGCCTTGAACATCTCATGTGGCAGTGTCGCTGTTGCCAGGGATCGGTTCAACATAGAGAGCAGATAAAAGCTTTTAGAGTTTTTTGCATCAATATAGATAGGCAAGATAGGAGAATGTGTCTTGGACGCTATCTTATAAAAGCCGGATTTCCAAGCTGTATCTCTCACACCATTGGGTCTTGCTCGACTCACTTCTCCTGATGGAAAGATGATCACTGCTTCTTCTTTATCCAAAGCCTCATAGATGCCTTCAAGTGTTGCCTTGGTCATTTTCCCTGTAATGTTATCTACCGGGATCACAAGCTCCTGCAGATTTTCAAACTGACCTAAAAATGCATTGGCTACAATTTTAATATCTTTTCTTACATCTTTAAGCAGATGGATCAATGCCATAGCATCGAGTGCACCCAAAGGATGATTGGCTATGATCACCACACGGCCATACGCAGGGATGCGATCCATATGTTTTTTATTCATCTTGATACCTACATCAAAATAATCCACCACAGATTCTACAAAACTAAAGGTGTCTTTATGCGCATTATCTGCTAAAAATGTGTTGATCTGATTTTCATGAAAGAGACTTTTTGCCGTGAAAAAAAGCAATTTTTTAGCCATGGCCGGCAAATTTTCTACCGTCGGATAGTGGTGAGTCAAATAGTTCTCTACACTAAGTTCCTGCATTAGGCGATCCTGTAAAGTTCATTGGTTTGCTTAATGAAGTGTTCGCTTACTGCCTTGGCTTTTTTATGTGCGAAAAACAGGTTTTCAACCAGATCCCACTCTTCATAGATCAATTCATAGGCTTCCTCTTTGGAAATACCAAATGCTTTGCAGAGCCGTTTGGCAAGTTTCTCCAGTTTTTTTTCTGAAATCATCATTTCATCTGTCATCATATACTCCATTGGCAAGATACCAAATCATAATATATATTGGTAACAATGTGACTACAAAATGATTACAATAATGTAGTCACTCTTAAAAAATCCACCTCCCGGGAGTCTGCCGGATATTTGAATTTACCTCTTCTGACAATGTTGCCAAGCTGCAGCGATAAACGCCACAGTATTACTTTCAGCCGGCACTTCAAGAAGCACTTTCTATTTGACGTAGTGCAGCCATTCAATGAAGCTGAATTCAGGACCGAGATACTCAGAGACAGAAGTGTCATAGAAATCATCTCCCTAAGTTATAAACTGCTATCTTCCAACAGCTTGTCTCGAAATCCTTCCCATTCTTTCAGAGGTGAAAGTTGAGGCAAACTTTTATTGAAGAGATGCTCCATTGAATGCAGTATATGTTCCAGTACATCGAGGGTACCTTTAACATACAGGCCCTTGTTCAGCATGACACAATCAGCCCTCTGCGCCGCTGAAGCATCGATGATCTCTGCCCGGGAAGGTAGATTTTTTTTCATCATATTCTCAAGTATCTGAGTAGCATAAATGACCGGAGTGTGAGCCGCTTCACAAAGATTTTGAATCTCTTCCTGAACAAATGCAAGATTTTCAAATCCTACTTCAATGGCAAGGTCTCCGCGTGCGAGCATAATACCACCATTTTTCCAGGAGCACAGCTCAGTTAGAATCATAGGTAGATTATGTACACCCATATTGGTCTCTATTTTGGCTATTATCCCTTTTTCGGGATAAGAAGAAAGCATATTTTTGAGTGTCCTGATATCATCACCGGTCTGGGCAAAGGAGATACCGATGATGTCAGCAAACTCAACGACCTTGCTGAAATTTTCCAGATCCGCTTGTGTGATGGCAGCAATGTCAAGTTTAGTATTTGGAAAGTTAATTCCTTTTTCCTCTTTGAGCACAGTTCCGTTCGTTTTTGCATTTGTTACTTCACACAAAAGCCCATGCTCCTCTTCAGTGATAACTTTCAGTGCGATCTTTCCATCATCGATAAATACCGGATCGTTCGCTTTGACGAAGGGAAAGATGATATCGCCCAAGGTGCATGGCACGACTGCTTTATAGGGGCCACTCTGTAGCAGCCTGCCTTCGTGGTCGTTTGAGGAGAGCAAAATCCTGTCGCCTGCAAAGAGCCGTATCTCCATTGGAACAGTTTCAAAATTTACAGGTTTTGTCGTAAAAAACTTTTTTTTGGAAATCTGGATAGTGATATCTGTCTTTTCAGATATTTCAACCTTCTTTCCGCACTCCAATACAGTCTCTTCTTTGCTCCACTTTGTGATTCTCAGATAACGGGGCTTTCTGTCATGATCATTGATCTCGACAATATCCGCGTGTTTGAGCCTATGATAAAAATCATCCTCAACGGCTATAAAAGCCTGGAACCCTCCACTTTCGGGATCTTTTGATGTTATGCATGTATTGCCTATAGAAGAAGGTACAATGGAAATATTCCTAAGATGATTTGTGCAGGTCCTGAATGAACGTGTGATCCGAGAGAGTTTGCCTGTTCTTATTTTTGGCCCAGCGAGATCAACATAAATAGATATTGGGGTCTTCTTTCTCGCGGTGGAGTTTAGTTCATAAATCATTTCGGCCATTTTTTCCCAAGTATCGGGGTCATCATGAGCTGTATTTATTCGTACCACATCAACATGGCTGTTTAAAAGGGTATCCATGATATTTCTGTTGAATACTGCATCAGATGGGAGTGTCAGCATGATGGATGGCATGCTCTCTTTTTTGTTTAAAAATGAGGCGCGGGTGTTGATCAGTGAAATCGCTTCGGCAGGGTTGATGATATTATACTTTTGCGGGTTCTTTTTCTCGGCGGAAATTAGTTCAGAGAGGATTTCAAGTTCTTTCTGGATTGTGTAGAGTAGGTGAAAATGAGAACGGGTAAGCGATGAAAGACCAAGTCTTGACAAGCTCTTTTGTAAGGATCTGAGATCAAATTTTTTCAGACTTAAAAAGTCCTGCATATTTAAAAAGGAGTATGGATAGGCCATGCGTTCCGTTGGTTCTATACGCCGTTCCATAAGTGCTTTTTTAACTCTTTCGAGTTTTAGGTAGATCGTTTCGAGATCTTCTTTTTTCACGTGTTTACCTTGAGAGGAAACTATATATTTTCATTTTAAGTCTCTATTCTCAACAACAAAAATAATAATTATCCATTTTTGATTTTCTATCGATTAGCAATGGTATGCTAAACAGATCATAACGTTGCTATATAACAAAACAGTAACATATCGACATCCTTTGGATCATGTCATATGCAATCGTCTCAAAAAGGAGCATGTTGATAAAGACGAAACAGGGAAATACCCAAAAACAAAAATATGGAAGAGCTACACTTTTGGATACCGAACCGGTTCAAAACTTGTTTCTTTTATAATATTATTATTGCACAACTGTATCTTCTATGTGCGTCATTTGCCCCTCTGAAACCTCCTGATACACATTTTGCATAGGCTCTACATTGGCATCTCTACCGTAAATATAACTCTGCTCTTTTACCATGGCTTTATACCCTTTATTCAATTCCAATGCCCTTCGTTTAGAAGGAAAGAGTAGAAGGCTAATATCTTGATGAAGTCTCTCTATCATCTCTGTTTTTAAAGCACCATCTGCTTCAAAAAATTTCTCCTGGACTTCACTGTTATTTCGAAACTCATTCCCTGAATGATTATTTGTCAGATAGAAACTATATTCGTATTTTTCACCCTTATTGAGGTAGCTTGCCTTAGGTTCAGGAATACCTTTAAGTCCTTTCTGGCTCCAATGGTTCCAGCCATACATTTTATCTGCAAGACTCGTTCCCTCAAATTTTCTGGGAAAAGAGAAAATGGAGTCTGCAGTAGCACCCAAGTGAGCATGACACCCCATGCAGCCAATGGTCTCTTCATGTGTTTGAGGTCTGAGTTCTCCTTCTCTATCTTCAATAAATCCTTGATACACCCAGCCTAAATCATTGTTTAATCCCTCTTCATAATTTCCTCTAAAAGTTGCCATTACCCCTTGGGTTGTTTCATTCATCTGTGCTTCCCATAGTTCTGCTGAAGCAACTCTGGATATTTCTGAATAGGTTAGCCATTTTGTCTTTTTAGCATAACGTAACTCTTTCATACGTTTGGCAATCGTCACATTGCCTGTATTCTCATCCCAATCAATATAGCGTACAGAATGCAAGAATTCTGTATTTTCTGGAAAAAGCCCTTTGGCTAAATGGATTTCTCCTCTATTTAAAGCATCTTTTGCCTTTCCCACATAACTTTTCACATCCTTTGAAATATATGAAGCCTCATCTAGCTGACCGTTACCATTGAGATCTACACCATATTGTTGCTCATCAGCAGTATTTATTGCAATATTTTTTTGTTTCACAAGAGCTTCGACAATGGAGAGATTAAGTTTATATACATTTCTATCTATTTCTCCTTGCACATTTTGTGAAAACGATGTATCCAATCGTATCAATACATCATCTGTTGAACCATTTGTCGGCCAAAAAGTACCAAGGAACGGATAATATCGCAAAGCTCTCCAGCGTGTTAACTTACCTTTTGGATCTCTATCAAACCCTTCTTCATCAAAATCATAATAGCAATCAGGCTTATACCCTTTCCAATTTAGCGGCAAGGTCTCTTTGAGCACAATGTTTCCTTTGTAGTCAAAATAGTTTGACTCTCTTACATACTCTAATATACTTTCATCAGTGATTTTTGCTACTTTCTGCGCTCTATCTTTAAAAAGATTGCTAAATGGGTTTTTTAAAATCTCTTTTGGAAAACTATACTCTTTTTGCAAATTGGTATCATTGAAATAATTTGGTATTTTCCCTTTGGTGTGGCAACTGTAACAAGGGTTTGAGACAACACCTGTATGTTCATCTTTTGTTTTTGTGTAACACATGGATGTAATATAGGAAGCCCTAGTATTGATAACTTTATCATAACTGATATGATTCTCTTTTTCCAAGCTCTGAATATAATTCTCTTTTTGGTTTGCTACCGTTTGGGAACCATTTCCACAACCTACAATAAACAGTGCCGATAGGCTTATAATGATAGATTTAATAACACTCTCCTTATAGAGACCGTAACACTGTTACGGTCTGGTTTGATTATTTTAAAACTTCAGCAGGAATACCGTCGATATAACCGATAACCGCTTTTAACTCTTCATCTGTTGCATTTTCAAGCAGGGCAGCATTTGGCTTAGAATCATCCACTGCTTTTGGGCTGTCTTTAAACGGATGTTGTTGGTCAATAAATAAAATTCCCTTATTTTCTACTACCCCTTTATCCACACCTGTCACCTCAGCACCTATGGCAAGAGATGCGATTCGTGTCATTTCCCCTGTCTTGGTATTGTAGGCCCATGACATATTGTTCACATGATACTTAGTGTCTTCACTGATAAGCAGTGTGTCATGACCTATGTATGTGATGTTGTCAGGATTAGAAATGCCATTAGGATCACATGCCCACTCATTAGCATAGGTATCACCCTCTTTTAATGGTTTACCAACCACAATCGCTTTCATAGCTGTCGCATTATAACTGGTATCGAGCGTTAACTCATAGACACCA
>JANTHR010000065.1 GCA_024762315.1 Sulfurovum sp. | reverse complement strand
TCATTCCGCGTACTGCTGCCATACGCAAGAACGGAAACTGGTATGCTTTCCTCGCAACAGAGTTCAAAGGGGAATATGAACCTGTGAAAATCAAGCTTAAACCGCTTGACAACAGCTATTTTGAGATCTTATCGGGACTCCATGAGGGAGAGAGTATTGTGAACAATGCCCTCTTTATGATGGACTCCGATGCACAAATAAACGGGATTTACTGATGATTGAAAAACTCATAGCCTTTAGTGTCAAGAACCATTTTTTGCTCCTCATGGCCACCCTGTTCATCATCGTGGGTTCTATCTGGTCGATGAAGCACACCCCTTTGGATGCCCTGCCTGACCTCTCACCTCCACAGGTCATCGTGCAGGTGACTTGGAAGGGGCAGAGTCCTGAAATCATTGAAGATCAGGGAACGTATCCTTTAGTCTCACAATTTCTGGCCATCTCTAACATTGAGACGGTACGCGGTTTTTCTACCTATGAAAATGCTCTTATCTACCTTATTTTCAAAGAAGGAACCGATCTTTACTGGGCACGTTCACGCGTCCTTGAACAGCTCTCTTCCATACAGAGCCAACTCCCTGCGACTATGGAAGTTTCCCTCGGCCCTGATGCTTCCGGTGTAGGCTGGGCATTCGAATATGCATTGACATCCAAGACTAAAACACTGGATGAACTGCGTACCCTGCAGGACTACTACTACAAATATGCTCTAATGGGTGTGGACGGGGTCAGTGAAGTGGCAAGTATCGGCGGGTTCGTACCGACCTATCAGATCACTGTGAACAACGATGCACTGGTACAGTACAACCTTTCCATCAAAGATATCAGCAGAACTCTTAAAGACAATAATAATGACACCGGTGGCCGTATTGTTATCCAAAACGGGTATGAGTGGATGGTACAGGCAAAAGGATACATCAAAGATCTCGATGAGATACGTCATCTTGTCATCACGACCAAAGACGGTATACCTCTGACGCTTGGAGACATCGGACGGGTGGAGATGGTACCTTCCGCAAGACGCGGTATGGCAGACCTCAACGGTGAGGGAGAAGTGGTCGGCGGTATCGTGATGGTACGGTATGGGGAAGATGTCTATGATGCACTTGAGCGCATCAAAGCAAAAATGAAAGAACTCAAAGTTAAAGGCGTAGATGTCGTCACCACCTATGACCGCTCAAGTCTTATTGACAAAGCCATAGATACATTGAAGAGTACATTGGTAGAAGAGAGTATCATTGTTGTCATCATCATCGGGCTTTTTCTGCTTCATTTACGCTCTTCGCTCATCGTACTCATTGTGCTGCCTCTCACCATTGGTTTGACTTTTTTACTGATGAAACTCTTTGGTATCGGCTCCAATATCATGAGTCTGGGAGGCATTGCCATTGCAATCGGTGCCATGGTCGATGCCTCTATTGTCATGATAGAAAATGCCCACAAAGGCATGCACAAAAAAGAGCATAGCTTAGGCAGGGATCTCACGAACAAAGAACGCATAGAGAGTATTGTAAAGGCTTCACAGGTCGTAGGCCGCCCTATTTTCTTTGCCTTGGCTTTGGTAGTGGTCTCCTTTTTGCCTATCTTTGCACTCTCAGGTCAGGAAGGACTTCTCTTTTCCCCTCTGGCATTCACAAAAACCTTTGCTATGACAGCAGGAGCACTTCTGGCTGTGACACTGGTGCCTGTACTGATGATCTATTTTGTCAGAGGAAAGATCATCCCCGAGTCAAAAAATCTATTGAACCAGTTCTTTATCTGGCTCTATACCCCTATTCTTGTCTACGGACTGAAACTCAAATATCTGATAATAGGACTTGCCATTGGGGTACTTGTTTTCATGGTACCACTTTACCAAAAGCTCAACTGGGAATTTATGCCGATGCTCAATGAACAAAGCGTGATGTATATGCCGGTCACCCCGTATGGTATCTCTGTGGACCAAAGTAAGGCACTTACCCAGAAAACCGATAAGATCATTAAGCGTTTTCCCGAAGTTGCTACCGTCTTCGGCAAGGGAGGCCGGGCAAACTCTGCAACCGACCCTGCCCCGCTTGGAATGCTGGAGACCATCATCACTTTTAAGCCAAAAAGTGAGTGGCGAGAAGGGATGACGCATGAAAAGCTCATGGCAGAGATGGAAAAAGCTTTGCAGGTACCGGGTCTTGTAAACTCATGGACCTACCCTATACGCGGGCGTATCGACATGTTGCTCTCCGGTATCCGTACCCCTGTAGGGATCAAACTCTATGGAAAAGATGCCACGGGCCTGCAGAAAGCGGCACAAAAGATAGAAAGCAGACTGCGTGACCTTAAAAGTACACAATCCGTTTTCTCCGACCAGGCAAGTGCAGGATTTTTCATAGATATAGATATTGACACAGAAGCCCTCAAACGTTACGGCATCAGCAAGAACCTCATACAGGAGTACACTTCTACTGCTATCGGCGGTAAAAAGATCACGACGATGTACAAAGGCTTGGAGCGTTACCCCATTGCGATTCGTTTTGAAGAGGAAGAGCGGCGCAACCTTGATGATATCCGTAACATACAGGTCAAAACCCCTCTTGGTTTTGTTCCTCTTTCCACTTTTGCAAAGGTGGAGTACCGCGAAAGTGCCTCTGTCATAAAGAGTGAAATGGCCACCCCGGTAACCTTTGTCTATATTACGCCACAACCGGGTATCAGTGCTGCAAAATACAAGGAAGAAGCCACACAGGCACTGAAAGATATTCAGCTTCCTTCAGGATATTACATCGAGTGGGCAGGACAGACAGAATATCTGGAATCTGCCATGAAAAAGATAAAATGGATCATCCCCACAGTACTGCTGGTCATTCTGGTACTCATCTACTTTGCATTGGGGGAGATAGTGTCTACGCTCATCGTTTTCTTTACCCTGCCGTTCGCTCTGTTGGGTGGGCTTATCTATATAGATATGCTACAGTTCAATATGAGTATCGCAGTAATAGTCGGATTTTTAGCCCTGTTGGGTGTAGCTGCCGAAACAGCCATCGTGATGATCGTCTACCTCCAGGAAAGCGTGGAAGAGATGCGTGAAAAAAAGGGAGAGAAGTTTAGCAGAACCGATCTTTCTGCTGCCATTTATGAAGGTGCCGTACAAAGGGTAAGACCAAAACTCATGACCGTCTTTGCCATTTTGGCAGGGCTGCTTCCTATCATGTACACCACAGGTGTAGGATCGGAAGTCATGCAGCGTATCGCTGCACCGATGATTGGTGGGGTGGTAAGCTCAGCCGTATTGAGTCTGCTGTTGATACCTATTTTTTATGAGATATATGAGAAGAGACGCATTAATGATAAAAAAATAATAAAACTGTAGGTCGGGGTGCCCTCTCCCCGACAACAATACGCATATGATAAAAATATAAATAGCTCTATTTAACGTTTAAATTTACGTCGGGTTGGGGGCACCCCGACCTACAAAAGGAAAAAATATGAAATTAAAAACACTTACAGCATTATTTTTTACACTTACCCTACTTACAGGTTGCAGCGACAAAGAGAAAACAAAATCCATTACCGAGGGTGGTATGAAATGCGGCCCGGGAAAATGCGGTGCGAGTATGGTAGACGGTTCAGCCGTACTGGTCAAGAAAAAAATGAATATCCTCAACCAGCTCAGAGAAGAGGACAACAGACGTGACTGTGTCCTTAAAGCAAAAACCACAAAAGCACTTTACAATTGTGTACGTGATGAGAAAAGCCGAAGACTTAGTACAAAATGTTCAAGCAGTAATACGCAAAAAAATAAAATAGAAATGAAATGTGAATCGGGAAAATGTAGTATAGGAATATAAATTAAAATGTAAAAAGTTTCCAAAAGCCAAAAGGCTTTTGGAGGGTTGTAAAACTATAACTTATTTTTTAAGTCCTGCAATGTAGTCTGCAACTTCTTTGATAGCTGCATCATCCAAAGAGGCTACTTGACCTTTCATCAATGCACCCATACCGTGTTGGTTAAGTGTACCGGCTTTGTAACCGTTAAGAAGCTCAACAGTTTTTGCAGCATCTTCTCCAGCGATGATTGCAGACTTGCCAAGAGCAGATTTTTCACCGTTTTGTCCGTGACAACCTGCACATTTAGCGAATGTAGCAGCACCATCTGCCATAAGTAGTGTAGATCCAGCGAATAACATTGCGATTGCGATTTTTTTCATTTTAATTCCTTCTAAATTAATTTTTGTAACCCGAAATTATAACATTCCGGATTTAAATATATCTTACGAGTAAGTGTTACAAGCTTCTTAACAGCTTGGTACATTACCTGAATCAGATGCATATTCATATGAGAAGTCATAGATATCATTGATATATTTAGGTTTAAGTTTTAAACCTGGGCAGATCTTTGCAGCTTCTTCAGCAAATTTACCTGCACCTTTGATCGCTTCCCACTCATCTTGTGTGTGTTTAGCGGCAAATTTAGCACCAGTGAATCCACACACAGCTTTCATTTTTTTCATATAAAGTTTTTGTCCTTTTTTAACATCTGCAGAAGCAGTTGTTGAGAACACAGCAAGTCCGAGTAGAGCAGCAAGTGCTAATTTAGTAAATTTTGTCATTTTCATCCTTTTAATTTAAGATGTTGAATGATACCATGTAATTGTGAAAAGATTGTGAGGTAAAGCGTGAAAAGAGAAGCAGAAATTAAAAAACTGCTTCAGGAAGTTACATTGATAATAAATATAAGATCAAATTAACACTTGGGGACAATACCGTCTTTGGCATATTTTTCTGAAAAGTCATAAACATCTTTCCACCATGAATTTTTGATCTTTTCAAGTTTCAGCCTGGGGCATATTTTTTTTGCTTCCTGAGAGAATTTTCCCTCTTCATAGATCTCTTCCCATTCAGCCTGTGTGTGGTTCCTGGCAAAACGTACGCCGGAAAATCCGCATTTTTTACGAAACTTCTTTTTAAATATCTTTTGGCCTCTCTTTGCTCCTGCAACAGCGAATGTAGGTATGGTCGCTGTTATAAAAAACGATGAGATCACTATTGTAAATAATTTTTTGCGACTCAACATTGAGTACCTCGTCTGCATTGAATTTCAATTCTTATCATTCAAACTCCTTATATATAATATATAGTTATTTAAAAGTATTATAATTCTATGATATTGTATCTATTTCAATTTATTAAAAACCTTAAATTTATCCCAATAGATATCTATGGCTTCATTCAGTTCTTCTCTATTTAAATAGGTTGGTTTCTTTATCCCGTAAGTGTCTATAAAAAGATCGGACATGACTGAAATACTTTTGGAAGGATAGGTCAAGTAATGCTTGATCGATGCCTTGACATTTTTTTCTCCGCTGTAAACCAGTAAATACTTTTTAAACATCTCTTGCAATGAAGTAGGAAGTGCTGCATGACATGTGACACAATTACGTTCATAGGCATCCTGTGCAAATACACCCGCACTCAATACGAAAAACAACACTACTTTCTTTACCATTTTATCACCATTGTTGTTCCTTTCCCTACTTCTGAGTGAACTTCAATTTTCATTCCACATTCATCCACAATCTGCTTCACAATACTCAAACCTACACCAAAACCGCCTTCACTCTGATTAAAACGCATATAGCGGTCGAACATAAACGGTATTTTGTCTTTTGAGATACCTACACCTGTATCTGAAATACTTAACATATTTTCCTGAAGTACTATCTTGATCTTGCCGCCGCGTTTATTGTATTTTATAGCATTTGAAATCAAATTATCTATGATCCTTACAAACTTTTGTCTCTCCATAAAGATAGTAGCATGTTGAAGAGACAGATCGAATGTAATATGCTTGGATCTTGCCAGAATATCAAAATACTCTACCCTGTTCTCCAATACAGGCTTAATGGCAATATCTTCTTTTTCTCTCTTTTTTTCCTGCTCCAGTGTCATGTAGGTCAGATCCTTATAGAGTACCGAGACTGTTTTTGCCGCGATATTGATACGTTCCAGTTTTTTCTTATTTTTCTCTATCATGGCATCTCTATCCATCATCTCAATATTGGCCAATATGGCAGATAAGGGGGTATTGAGTTCGTGTGTCGTGTCTTTAATGAACCGGTCAAGCAGCATGATGGAATCGCGCATCGGTTTCAAGAAGAGTTTTGCAAGATAAAGCCCAAACAGCATAAAGAGGAAAAATGCCAGGAATCCATACCCTATGATATGCTTCCATATCTCACTGCGCCAAACACCGTCATCTTCTACTTCAATGACAAGATATTTCGTTCCCAGATAATACTCATCCAGACTTTTTATAAAATGGATATACTTTTTATCCTGAGTAATATATATCTCTTTATCAAAGTGTTCAGGTTCATGTTCCAAAAGGGAGAATATTTTCATGTATTCTATATCATAAATGGCACTTTTAAATCGGGGGTCTCGCGGATAGGTTGTTCTTTCATCAAAATAGTGATGCAGTACCTTAAGTCTTTTTGTTTGAATATAGGCATATTTAGAGAGTGTAGCACGTTGTTCGGCAAGCATCAGCTTCTCTTGCGACTGATAGTAAAACAGTGACAGCAGAACGATCACAAAGGTGATCATCGCTACATAAAGTGCAAAAAATCTAAGAAGGGATTTCTTCTCACTTTTGAGTACAGAATTTGTAGCCTTGTTTTTTGATACTGACAATTCTTTCTTTCCCTATGATCTTGCGAAGATTCTTAATGTAGGTTCTAAGTGCCGTGTCACTGGGCTCTTCATCAAAATCCCACAAATGTTTATAGATGCGTTCATGCGCAATGACCTCACCCTCGGTTTTCATAAAGAGTTTTAACAGTCTTGATTCTTTATTCCCCAGAGAGACGCTTTTACCGTCAATGATCAGTTCATTATTCCTGATATCATAAGCGATATTCTTAGCGATCTGTATTAACTCTTTTTGTTCATGGAAAAAACTGCGTTTAAGCAGTGTTTCTACACGGATGAGCAACTCTTTAAGTGCAAACGGTTTACGGATGTAATCATCACAACCACTCTCGAACCCGCGTTCAAGATCATCGACGGAATCCATGGAAGTGATATATATGGCAGGTGCCACAACCCCTTCTTCTCTGCTCTCTTTAAGCAGATCAAGCCCGTCTATCCCAGGTACATTGATATCCAGAAGCAAGAGATCGTATTTACTTTCATACAGTTTTTCCTGTGCCTCATATCCATCATACACAGAGACAACATCATACCCATGTTCTTCAAGAAATTCAGTCACTGTTTCATTCAGGTTAGCATCATCCTCCAATAATAGTATTTTACTCATTTACACATACTGCTTTACCCAATTTTGCAAGCGTCCCACACTTAATGCTCCGCTGATACGATCAACCTCTTTACCGTTTTTGAATATGATGAGTGTAGGAATACTTTGTATCCCGTACTGTGCACCCAAAGTCTGCTGCTCTTCTGTATTGACCTTGAGGAATTGTGCCTGCAGAGGCATGCTCAATGCAGCTTCTTCAAATGCCGGAGCCATCTGACGGCAGGGACCGCACCATGGTGCCCAGAAATCCACAACGACAGGAATGTCGGAATTAGCCAAAAATATACCAAGTTTACCGGCATCCACAGAAACCGGTTTACTATCAAGCAGCGATTTTTTACAGGCACCGCAGTTCGCTTTGGCATAAGACTCTTTTTTAGGAATACGATTCACTTTGAAACAATGCGGACATACAACATTTATATTCATTGCAAAACCTCCGATAAATTATGATAATTTTTATTTTCTTGGTTATTATAGCATACAAGAAAATAAACCAATGAATCAAAAGTTGCATTTTCTATGATTTATACGTGAAAGTGGAGACTTCAGTCCCACCTTTGGTTCATATACGCAATAGTATCTGTAGGACTTGAAGTCTCCACTTCCGGATTTTGCAATAACAAAAGGAATCGATTATGGCACAAAAAGAACTTGTAGTAGGCGGTGGATGTTTCTGGTGTACCGAAGCGGTATTTGAACTTTTAAGGGGTGTGAGTGATGTAGAGAGCGGGTATGCCAACGGTGATATACCCAACCCCAACTACCGCATGATCTGCGGAGGCGATACGGGCTATGCAGAGGTCATCAAGATCACCTACGATGATGAGATCATCGACCTCGATACACTCTTCGATGTTTTCTTCGCTACCCACAACCCGACCACCCTCAACCGCCAGGGAGCCGACACGGGAACACAGTACCGCTCCTGTATCTGTTACGAGGACGAAGAGACGCTCGAAGCGGCCAAACGTGCTATTGAACGCGCACAGTCCGACTACAGCGACCCCATTGTCACCACACTCGAACCATTAAGGAACTACTATCCCGCAGAAGCCTACCACCAGAACTACTACAGACAGAATCCCATGCAGGGCTACTGCAACGCGGTCATCCCGCCAAAGATAGCAAAACTGATGGAGAAGTTCAGGAACAAAGTAGCGGAGTGATATTACTTTACGATCCCCTCTCTTTTGAGTATCTCTACGATCTTCTCATCGGAGATAGTCGCGATATCATTTTTTGAGTAAATTGAAAGCAGATAGATCGTTCCATCATCGTCAATATAATAGTAGACCACACGGAACCCACCGCTCTTTCCAGTCGGCATAGAACTGTTGGCAAGTCTTATCTTATAACAGTTGTTTGCCAAAGGTACGCCGGCTTTAGGATTCCCATTCAGTTCATTATGAAGCTGTTGAATATCTTTTCCAAGCTGTTTATAGCGTTTATGCAGCGACTTCAGTTCCTTTTGGAACTGCCTGATACTAACTATTTTCAAGCTCATCTATCAACTCATCCAAAGTCGCCAGTTCAGATGCATCTTTCTTGCCGTCCAAAATAGCCTTTAGTTCTTTGGCACTCTGCTCAAAACTTTCATAGAACATTTTTTCTTTCTGCTCTTCGATATAGGACTTTACTGCTTCAGTAATGATATCGGTCCTGTTAACCGAAAACTCCTCGGTAAAGGCATCGATCTCCTCAATGAGATACTTCGGCAGCCTCAATCCAACCTGCTGTTTTTCCAATTGTGATACACTGTGCATGACTGTCCTTATATACTATTATTTTATTATAGTATATATTATTTATATAATATTGTCAAATGCTTTAAAGAACAGTTCTACAAATTTACGCTTTCGTTCATGTTTTGCCAAAAGTTTTTTCATGTAGGGCATATTTTCCTCTATGTACCATGACGATGTATCGTTTTCATTTTCTATTTTAATGCACGCTTTCAATGCGCGTATGGCTGAGGGATAGTATTTGCTCTGTGCTGACTTCAACGCCTTTTCGCAACTGTCCCTGTAAAGCAAAATGGCTTCCTGGGGATACTCCTCTTTGAGCCAGCCGATGGTCTTCTTGAATTCATTGCCGTACATATATTCGGTTTCCAAAGCATCCTGATGCTCCTTGATGTACGCAGCCGCCAATGCCCGCTCATCCAGGTCCCTGAAAAAATACAATGCACTTCCAAAGGAGAGGCTTTGTGCATCGTTCAGTGCCTCTTCCCTTACCCGTTTTTTCATCACACCTTCAAGCCTGGAAAGATACGCTTTCAGTACAGATGGGGATCTCGTAGCGGCATACCAGTTCTTGTAGGCAAGCGTCACATCCATCTTGCGTCCAAGTCTTTCATAGGCCCATACCTGAAGTTCATAGAATGTCTCGGCCTTGTATTCATCTACTGTTTTGATCTGCCCAAGAGAGTCGAGTACCCCGTTCGCATCTTCGGCATAACGATACTCCTTTGCGAAGTCAAGCAGGTCGGATTCATGCAGCTCTTCCCTGAGTAGTTTTCTAGCCTTGATGTAAAGTTCGGGATTTTTCAGGTAGTGCGCACAAAGCTGCATAACATTGATGTCGTCAAAACTGTCATAGGTTTCATGCTTTTTTGCTTCATATTTCCCATAGAACTCATCATATATCTTTTGCAGTATGCCTGTGGGGACTTTTTCGGAAAAGACCGACCGTACACCGAAACCTTCACACACAAGCATCTCCATGATATCTGCATAGACCTCATCATCACTCAAGCTCTCCAGACACCCTGCCCATCCCTCTTCCGCTCTGGCATAGCTTGTCTGTATGGCACCCGCACTGTCATCGGAACGCTGGTAGACCTTGGAGTCTGTGAGAATGAGCGCTTTAAAAAGCCCGGCAGCCTCTTTTTTATCTTCGACCATCAGCTCTATGTCATCTACAATACCTCCTACTTTTTGGGCAAAGTCAAATGCTTCGTAGTAACTGATGAATTTACGCCTTCTTCGTATGGATGCAATGTCCTTTTGAATGCTTTTTACCAATGCCTGCTGGTCGCCTTTGAGTATGAGTTTTTCCACTTTCTTGTAAAAATCCTGGTCGATCTCCGCCTGCCCATAGACCAGTACAGAGAGGTCGTCTTGACTAATGTTTCGTATCTCTTCGAGTGTCAGCTCTTTTTTTGCCATTTTAGTTACCCTCCACCACAGCTATCTCCTCTTCTGTCAAGCCATACAGGTCATACACCATCCGGTCGATTTGGGCTTCGAGGCCAGCGGTGTCCTGATTTTGTTTTTTATGTTCTATAATCTGATTTGCCAAGTCTATAAAAAGCTGTTGTTTTTGCTTGT
>JANTHR010000064.1 GCA_024762315.1 Sulfurovum sp. | reverse complement strand
TCTGCTCTTCGCTGAATCGTTTCTTCATCTTCTCCTCCAGTAGTATTGACATTATAGTCTAACTCTGGTTTTGGCTCAAATTTTGGGTGGCAGGTCACTTGAAGAGAGTTTTGGCAAAACACTTCAGGAAGGATTGCAGATAGAGCTTCGTGAGTTCCTTGTACTTTCTACTGGCAAAATATCGAAAAATCTCATAGTACTCTTCTTTACTTCCGAAAAACTCAAGAAAGAGACCTTCTCCAAAGGAAAAGCCAAAACCATCCACAACGCTGCAGTCATTGGTGTAGGAACGATGGGGTCAGGGATCGCATGGGCATTGTCGGCAAAAGATGTCCCGGTACGGCTTAAAGCAAGAAAGATGAGCAGTATTGCCAAAGCGATGGCAAAAATGATGCAGAATTTTGAATTCATTAAAAGAAGAGGACGACTTACCGACAGAGAGATCGGGCTTAAGATGGACAAGGTGACCTACACAACAGGTGTTGAAGGGTTGTCAAATATCGACATGGCGATCGAAGCGGTAAGTGAAGATCGTACTGTCAAACAAAAAGTGCTTGAAGAACTCGAAACATCTCTGCCTAAGAATGCGATCATTGCTACAAATACCTCTTCTCTGGCTATTACCTCTTTAACCAAAGAGAGTCAATACCCTGAGCGTTTTGTCGGGATGCACTTTTTCAATCCTGTAGCTAAAATGCCGTTGGTTGAGATCATTGCAGGAGAGAAAACGAGTGAAGATACTCTTGCAACGGTAGTGCAGCTTGCTAAAAAACTGGGCAAAACACCCATTAAGGTAGGAGAGTGTGCAGGATTTTTGGTCAATCGTATACTCCTGCCATACCTGAATGAATCGGCAAAGATGTTTGAAGAGGGTGAAAGTATTGAACGTATAGATGGGTTACTTACAGAGTTTGGTATGCCGATGGGTCCTTTTACCCTTGCCGATGAAGTGGGTATAGACATTGGAGAGAAGGTTTCCGTCATTCTGTATGGGGCTTACGGTGAACGTATGAAGCCCTCAGCTCTCCTTGAACAAATGACAGCAAAAGCGTGGTTGGGCAAAAAAACAGGTATCGGTTTTTACACGCATCAAGGCAGGAACAAAACACTCAATTCCCAATTGGAAATGCTGAGAAGTAAAAAAGTCGAACTGGAAGAAAATATCATCCTTGACCGTGCCATACTTATTATGGTCAATGAAGCAGCCCGCTGCCTGGAAGAGGGTGTGGTAGACAATGTACGTTACCTGGATATGGCAATGGTCATGGGTACAGGATTCCCTGCATTTAGAGGCGGTTTGCTTCGTTATGCAGATGCAGAAGGCTTAGACAATATAGTAGCAAGGCTTGCATTATTGGAAAAGAAATATGGTGAACGTTTTACTCCTGCAAAGTCTTTGGTAGAGACGGCTAAGAAAGGTGAGAAGTTTTATCATTAGGTTTTTACATGGTTGAATATGGAGTGTGGGCTTCCAAGACACTGAGAAAAAATACAGCCCTATAAGCTTCTATAGACTCCACACCAAACCCACACTCTTAACGCTATCATAAAATACAAATAACTTTAGGAGGCACTGTATGGAACTTTTACTCTTACTTGTGGCGGCAGTGGCTTTGGCGTATTTTGCAGTACCTTTATGGGCTTGGTTTGTGGCTTTGGCTTTGTTTTTGCTGGGCTGTGGGGCATCCTTTTTGTGGTTTGTGCTTTTAGGGTTACTTGCTTCGGTATTTCTACACAAGCCAACACGTGCCAAACTCATCACCCAAAATCTCTTTCATTTCATAGAAAAAAAGGGCTTACTCCCTAAAATATCAGACACCGAAAAAACAGCGCTTAGAGCAGGGGATGTGTGGGTAGAAGGAGAGCTTTTTTCAGGCAAACCTGACTTTGAGAAAATCTTTGCCAACCCTTACCCCAAGCTAAGCCAAGAAGAGCAAGATTTCATAGACAACGAGGTCAATGAGGTTTGTGCCATGACTTCTGACTGGGAAGTGTTTGAGAGTAGAGATTTGCCAAAAGAGGTGTGGAAGTACATCAAAGAGAAGAAGTTTTTTGGGATGATCATTCCTAAAGAGCAAGGTGGGCTTGGATTTTCTGCCTATGGGCACTCCTGTGTCATAGAAAAACTGGCTTCACATTCACAAGTACTTGCCATCACGGTGATGGTACCAAACTCACTTGGGCCTGCTGAACTCTTACTGCATTATGGAACTGACACACAAAAAGAGTATTATTTGCCTAGACTTGCAGATGGACGTGAGATCCCTTGTTTTGCACTTACTGAACCTGAAGCAGGGTCAGATGCAGGCTTTATTCAGTCAGAAGGTGTGGTATTTAAAGATGAAGATGGTGAAGTGAAAATACGTCTTAATTTTGAGAAACGTTACATTACGCTCTCTGCCATCGCTACAGTTATAGGACTTGCTTTTGTATTGAAAGACCCTGAAAATATTTTAGGGAAAGGCAAAGAACGGGGTATCACCTGTGCTCTTGTAGATGCCAAAAGTAAAGGTGTAGACCAGACACGTCGCCATGACCCGCTCAATGTACCTTTTGTTAATGCACCACTTGTAGGTAAAGATGTCATCATTGGGATAGATGATGTCATCGGAGCAGAGCCAGGGCTTGGCAAAGGATGGCGTATGCTGATGGAGTCACTGGCAGTTGGGCGTGGTATCTCACTTCCTAGTACGAGTACTGGTGGCTCGAAATTGGCTACCTATGTGGCTTCCACCTATGCGGTGGTACGCTACCAGTTTGGACTAAGCATCGCGAAGTTTGAAGGGATCGCTGAAGTCTTGGGGCGCTTGGGTGCAAGTACGTACATGCTGGATGCTGCGAAGACCTTTACACTGGGGGCTATCAATGCAGGTGAGAAACCAGCCGTTGCCAATGCCATCATGAAGTACCAAAGTACAGAGATGTTTAGAAAAAATGTGATGGATGCCATGGACATACAAGGAGGAGCAGCTATAAGCAGAGGACCTCGTAATTTACTTGCGCATGCGTACTTTGGTGCACCCGTTGCCATTACAGTAGAGGGTGCGAACATTATGACGCGAACACTCATAATGTTCGGGCAGGGAATGATACGCTGTCACTCCTATGCCTACGCGCAGATAGAAGCCTTGGAGGCAGGAGATGTGAAAGCTTTTGATGGTTTACTCTTTTCTCACATAGGACATGTGATACTCAACAAAGCAAGAGTATTGGTGCTAAGTGTAACCAGAGGTTACGCTCATGTGAGCATAAGTAAAGGAAAAGCAAGACGTTATGAACAAAAACTTGCTTGGGCATCTGCAATGTTTGCTTATTTATCCGATGTCTCCTTGGGACTCATGGGCGTATCTTTAAAACGTAGAGAATCTGTCTCAGGTCGTTTTGCAGATGTGTTGGCTCAGATGTATTTCATCACCGCGTCACTTAAACGTTATGAACAAGAGGGTAGTAAAGAGGGTGATGCTGCACTTTTAGAAGTAGCCGTTGAAGAAGCTTTTGGCAAGATAGATGTGGCTTTTAGAGGTATATTGAAAAACCTTATGCCAGGAGCTGTGGGACTGCCATTTAGACTACTTGGCTATATCTCCCGTCTCAACCCTATGGGAAAAACCATCAAAGATAGTGCTTTACATAGCATAGCCAGAATATTAAGTGAAGATGATATGATCAGAGAACGTGTCTGTGGAAATATCTACATGGGAAAACGACCTATGCAGCTGTTAGAAGCTACGCATAAAATGCAAGCTGTCAAGTCTATACTTGAAAAAGAAAAAAATGATGAACGTTTAATAGAGGGTGAAAAAAATGAACTTAAAGAGGCAAGAGCCTTACAGCATGAAATTATCACTGTGGATGCCTTTAGGCATGATGATTATTTTAAAAGAACAGGCTTAGGGGCTTAAAGATGAGAATAGTATTGGCATTGTCATCCTTGGCGGTAGGATTGGTTCGTAAACTCTCAGGTGCAAACATCACGGTATCCGGAGAAGAACTTCCAGATTCTCCCATCATGTTTGTGGCAAATCATTTTACACGGTTTGAGACTTTTGTGGTACCGCATATGCTGTATAAAACATATGGAAGAACGTCGCGTTCTTTAGCGGATGACGGGCTGTTTGTCGGATTTTTTGGGAAATATATGCGTTGGGTAGGTGTCATTTCTAATAAAAATAAAGCACGTGATTGCATTATTGTGGAAGATTTGCTATCGGGAAAAGATGATTGGGTTATTTATCCCGAAGGGTTTATGGTGAAAAATAAACGTATCACTTTTGATAACGGAGAGTTCTGTACCCATTCACCTGAGTATGAAGGCCCTATCCATACAGGCGCAGCAGTCATGGCACTCAAAGCCAAAATATTACAAGAAAGAGCACGCAGAGATAATAAGGAGACACTTAAACGTTTTTGTGATGCCATGGATATAGACAGTAGTAAAATAGACAAATCACTCAATGTAAAAATGGTACCTATTTCCATTACCTATTATCCGATCAGGCCTGGTAAAAACCGTTTTTTAACCTGGGTAGACAGTATGGTGCATCAGCGTAATACCAGGCTTTTTGAAGAACTGGAAATCGAGGTAAACCTTTTGATGGATTCCCATATGGATATACGTTTTGGTAAAGCCATAGCCTTGGATAAATATTTAGACGACTTACTTGAGAGAGAAGCAGATATTTATGATACCCAAAAGGTAAATGATTTTATAGATACCCAAAGAAAAGCGTTAACCAATGATGTGATGAAAAGAGTCTATTCTCAAATGCAGATACATTTTGACCATATGTTTATTTTGTCTTTGGTGACTATGCCTACAGTGAAGGTCTGTCCTTCCTATCTGAAAACGCTCATCTACAAAAATGCACGCTCTTTGCACGAGTTTAATGACTATAATCTGCATAAAGAGTTACAAAAAGAGCTTTTTAAACTCATACTCGATGAGAATTATGAACCTTTTGTCTCTGCCATAGAACTTGCGATTAAGCAGCACATTCTCTATCTGGATAGTGACGGGGAATATTTGTTTGACAGATCACTTCTTGAAAAAGCATACCCTTTCCATGAAGTCAGAGTGAAGAATACCTTGCAGGTCATACTTAATGAGATAAAATGGCAGGAGCCTATTGTTAAAGTAGCCAAAGAGAACAGTCACTACAGTGAGGCGGAGTTAAGACAGGATAACTTTGAATACCTTCAGGAAAAGGATTGGGAGTATTATGAATCGGAGTACCTACTCTATCACGGCAGAGCACCTGCCAAAGAGGATAAAGGTGCCCCCATTGTACTCTATGATGATAAAAATGAAGTAGGTTTGGTGTTCTCGCACGGATATATGGCAGCGCCTAAAGAGATACGTACTTTAGCCGAGTACCTGTTCAGTAAAGGCATTAATGTCTATGTGCCCAGACTGCGAGGACATGGGACTGATCCTGAGGCATTGAAATATGTCAGCGCCAAAGATTGGGAGACAGATTTTGAACGTGCTTTTACTGCTATGAGACAGGTCTGTTCCAAAGTGTTTATCGGCGGTTTCTCTACGGGTGGATTGCTTGCTCTGTTGCATGCAGCCCAATATAAAGTTGATGGGGTGATTGCATTGAATTCTGCGTTGAGGCTTCATGACCTACGGGTAAGTTATGTGGTGCCGACCCTACATTTTTTTAATGAAATGATATCATATCTCAAGGCCAAAGGTATCAAAGAGTGGATAGACAATTCCCATACAGAACAACCCGATATCAATTACCTCAAGCATCCTCTCTCTTCTGTGGCACAGCTTGAGAAAGTCATGTCCAAAGTGAATCGGACACTTAAAAATGTTACAGCGCCTATACTCATCATACAGGGAGATAATGATCCGGTTGTAAAGGCAGAGAGTGCACAACTCATTTATGATAAGGTAGCTTCCAAAGATAAAAAACTGCTTTTGTTGCCTAGGGTTAAGCATGGGATACTGGCAGATGACAATCATACGGAGGTGTTTGAAGCAATAGAGAGATTCATACAAAACCATATTGAAAATTAGTGTGAATTTTCAATCTGCTTTTACCAAAACTCTGCTATATTAAAATCAATTATATCGTACTAGTCTATAAAGGTCACATATGTCAGAAGAACCAAGATCAACCCCTCAGTTTACCCATTTACACCTCCATACCGAGTACTCTTTGCTGGATGGTGCAAACAAGATCAAAGCCTTGGCAAAGAAGGTAAAAGAGTTAGGGATGACCTCAGTGGCAATGACCGATCACGGTAATATGTTCGGGACGATCGACTTTTATAATACGATGCGAAAAGAGGGGATCAAACCCATCATAGGGATGGAAGCCTATGTGCATAATCAGGAAGATATTGGTGACAAGTCTGTACGTCAGCGTTTCCACCTCTGTTTGTACGCAAAAAACGAGGTAGGGTATAAAAATTTAATGTATTTGAGTTCTCAGGCATATATTAACGGATTTTACTACTATCCCCGTATTAACTGGGATCTGCTTAAGGAGAATTCGGAAGGACTTATCTGCTCTTCTGCTTGCTTACAGGGTGAAGTAAACTGGCACCTTAATCTTTCAGAGAGAAATCTAAAATTCGGTGCAAAAGGGTACGAAGAGGCCAAGCGGGTCGCATTGAAATATAAAGAGGTCTTCGGAGACGATTTTTACTTGGAGATCATGCGTCATGGGATCGGTGATCAGCATCGTATCGATAAAGATATTATACGTATTTCCCAAGAGACGGGTATCAAAGTTATTGCAACCAATGACACACACTACACGGTACAAAAAGATGCCGATGCCCATGAGGCATTCATGTGTATCGCAATGAACAAACTCTATGATGATCCCAACCGTCTTCGCCACTCAGTACATGAGTTTTATGTGAAGTCTCCTCAGCAGATGGCAGAACTTTTTGCAGATATTCCTGAAGCGTTGGAGAATACACAGGAGATAGCCGATAAATGCAATCTTGAGATCAAACTGGGAAACCCCACACCGCCTAACTTCAAGTTTGCCAGAGAGCGTGCAGCAGATATCAGTCTGACGCTTCCTGAGCCTGACAAGGAATATTCACTTGAGAATGACATTGCCTTGTTTATTGAGGAGTCCCGCAGAGGATTGGAACGCCGCCTGGAGATCGTTGCCCCTGAAAAACATCAGGAATACCGTGACCGACTGCAGGTCGAGATCGATATTATCAATAACATGAAGTTCCCCGGCTATATGCTGATTGTTTGGGATTTTGTCAAAGCGGCAAAAGATATGGGTATCCCTGTAGGGCCGGGACGTGGTTCAGCAGCGGGATCATTGGTTGCCTATGCATTGGAGATCACGGACATCGACCCTATGCCTTACGGACTGCTCTTTGAGCGTTTTTTGAATCCGGAGCGTGTCTCCATGCCCGATATAGATATGGACTTCTGTCAGGCACGTCGTCAGGAAATTTTGGACTATGTGGTAGAGAAGTACGGACGTGTCAATGTCGCACAGATCATCACTTTTGGTAAGCTTTTGGCAAAAGGAGTCATCCGTGATGTTGCCCGTGTGCTCGATATGCCGTATGCCAAAGCAGATGCCATGGCAAAACTTATCCCTGATGAGCTGGGAATCGACCTTAAAAATTCTTACGAGAAAGAGCCGAAGATCAAAGAGCTTTTAGAGAGCGACCCACAGGCAAAACGTACCTGGGAGTATGCATTGGCGCTGGAGGGGCTCAACCGTAATGCAGGAACACATGCAGCCGGTGTGGTTATCTCCAATGAACCTTTATGGCAAAAAACACCATTGTTCAAACCCACTGGACTCGATACGCTGGCAACACAGTATTCAGGAAAATATGTGGAAGATGTTGACCTGATCAAGTTTGACTTTCTTGGACTTAAAACTCTGACGGTCATTGAGGAAGCATTACAGCTGGTCGAGCGTCGTCACGGAAAACGCATTAATTTCGTGGAGGAGAATATTGAAGACCCTGAAGTCTATGAATATATCTCAACTGGTGAGACGCTGGGACTCTTCCAGATCGAATCGGCAGGAATGCAGGACCTGGCGAAAAAGCTCAAACCAAACGGTTTTGAAGATGTCATTGCGATGCTTGCACTCTACCGTCCCGGACCGATGGAGTCAGGAATGCTTGATGATTTCGTGGAGCGTAAGCACGGACGTGCAGAGATCACCTATATGTTCCCTGAACTCGAACCGATCCTTAAGCCGACTTACGGGGTCATTGTTTACCAGGAACAGGTTATGCAGATCGTGCAGACCATCGGTGGTTTCAGTCTTGGTGGGGCAGATCTGGTACGTAGAGCAATGGGTAAGAAGATCAAAGAGGAGATGGACAAACTTAAAGGTGAGTTTGCAGACGGTGCAGCAAAAAAAGGCTTTGACAGAAGCAAAGCTGAAACTCTGTTCGATCTCATTGTGAAGTTCGCCGGTTATGGTTTCAACAAGTCCCACTCTGCAGCCTATGCAATGATAACCTTTTACACTTCGTATCTAAAGCACTATTATCCGACAGAATTCATGGCGGCTATCCTGACGTTGGAGAAAAATAACACAGACAAGGTTGTCAGGTATGTTGATGAACTCAAACGTATGGGGATCAAACTTCTTCCGCCTGACATAAATAAATCAGGGCTTGTATTTGAAGCACGCAATATAGAGGGTGATGAGGTTGTTATGTTCGGTATGGGTGCCATCAAAGGTGCCGGTGATATTGCGATCAATACCATGCTTGAAGCCAGAAAAGAAGGTGAGTTCAAGGATTTCTCTGACTTTGTTTCGCGCATCGATTCAAGTAAAGTAAATAAAAAGGTCATTGAATCACTTGTCAAAGCAGGGGCTTTGGATAGCTTTGGTTACAGTCGTAAAGCGATGCTGTCACAAATAGAAGAGATCATTGACACTGCGAAAAAAGCAGGTGAAGCTAAAAAGATGGCGGTCGGTTCTTTGTTTGGTGAAGGTGAAGAGATGACTTCTGTTACACTGGAACTTCAACACCTGGATGAGTTCGAACCTATGGAGATACTTGAGATGGAAAAAGAGTCTTTAGGTTTCTATGTTTCAGGGCATCCGCTGGACAAATACCGTGAAACACTTGACAGCATAAAATATACGTTGAGCTCAGAGATTGATGACCTGGCAGACGGTTCACAGGCGCTTTTTATTGGGAAAATTGAAGGTATTACAGAGAAGATTTCTAAAAAAGGCAACAAGTTCGGTATAGCCAACATTATGGATTTGCATGGAAACATCGAGTTGATGCTTTTTGAAAACCGTCTAAAAGAACTGGATGAAGATTTTGATATTACCAAACCGATCGCCTTTAAGGTGAAGATCACGAAAGACGGTGATTTCACCCGTATGAACATCCTCAAGATCGAGTCACTCAAAGATGCCAAAAAAGAGAAGGTGAAGGTGAAAAAAGAGGAGAAACACACGCCTGAACCAGAACAAGCGCCGCTCATACTTTCACTGAATCTAATGCCGGACGCAAAGACAGTGGAAGATCTTATGTGTTTAGTAGAGCGTTACCCGGGGAAACGACCGTTGGAACTGCATATCAAGTCTAAATTAGCAGATGTGATCATAGAAAGCAAGATGAAAGTAAGTGAGATGATCCTGGAAGAAGCCAAGGATCTTGGGGTTTATTTGGAAGAGAGTTTGGCGGTTGAAGGATAAAATGAAAGTAGAATTGTTTTATGTCAAAAAGGCTTTATATATTTAAGACCCATTTAATTGTCGGTATTGATATATGACTCATTTGACTCATTAAAATACTGTTTGGTCATAAAGAAACACAACTTATTTTGTAAGAGAATTAATATATAACCTATTGTAATTAATATTATTTAGGTTAGAATAAATATTCTAAAGTCAAGGGGACATGTTCCAAGCTAGGGAAGGGAATAGTATTGTTTGAATTGGCGAACTAAAAGGAGAAAATTACAATGAAAATTAGTTTGATGTTGTCAGCATTGGCTGTAAGTACAAGTCTCTATGCATATGACTATAGTATAGAATTATATAGCGGTGTGGTCGCCAATATGAATGAAGATGTGACCTATAAATTAAGTGGACAAGAGGATATTGTATTAAGTAACGTTAAGTTGTCAACCAAGCCATTTACTCCTCCACCATACTATGGATTAAGAATTTCTCTATGGGATGTAGATAATACAGCTTGGGAATTTGAACATACGCATCAAAAGCTATATATAGATGATGAAGACCTGATAGCTCCGCTTGAGCATTGGGAGATGACTGATGGCTTTAACTTTTTCTTTGTGAATAGGGCCTGGAAACTTGATGAGTATATGGAAGGTTTAAGGGCCAGAGTGGGTGCAGGTTTGGTGATTACACATCCGGATATTACATACAATGGTGTCAGATACCATGGTCATGGTCATGGTGCGATAACATACGGAGGAGGATATGATCTTTCCGGATATGTTTGGCAAGTTGGAGTACAAAAAGTTTTTGATATAACACAGAACTGGTATCTGTCATTGGAAAGTAGACTTACTTATGCTGGAGCCTGGGCAGAAGATAAGAACGATGGGATTTCAGAATTACAGAATAGGGCGTTACATTTTAATTTTGGCCTAGGTTATAACTTTTAATTTATGGTCGGAAGGTATTTTCTGCAAAGCCGGTGAATATGGGTGTAGAGTTGGTTAAGCCTTGTAATGACCTCTATTTGTACTGTTCAGTAGTGTAGCTTCATTACATACTTATTTCACAGCTATAATAGAATAGTACACTCCATTATGATCAAATGGAGATTACCATAAAAAGATTCTCACTGGAATTCCTGCAACACAAGATCATCACCTATCAAGTTATCATTATGCTCAATTTGTGCTCGATGTTATCGGTTTTATGTACAATAGCTGATGATACCAGCATAGTGAAAATAACAATATAAGAATAGTAAGCTTTCAAATACTTCAGGAACTCCATGCTTTGGAGCAGATTATTTATGACAAACAGTCAGGTAGAGAAGATAGATAAGGTTGAGAGTATCACTCGGGATGTGTTGTGGGCACTCCGGCAGAGACTCTATAAATTAAACTTAT
>JANTHR010000063.1 GCA_024762315.1 Sulfurovum sp. | reverse complement strand
CAAAGCAATGATAGTCAGTATTGGAGCAGACAATGTACGCCGCACAAAATCCGGTAAAAAACGTTTTCAGTTTACCAGAGGAGACAAAGCCAGGGCACAGTATGGTGATATAGCCATTCATCAGAATAAGCATTTTAATGAAGATGCTTTTTTGAATGATGTGAGAGAATGGTTCTGCTAAAACGAAAATTTATTTCGTATAGCCTGGATAGAATAAAACCACAAAAAATAAGGGAGAAAAAATGGCAGATAGGACAAGAAAATTAATTTTTGATTCCTAAGTCAACATTAAATTCGATGACAGGAGGTTCATTTGCTTTATAATGCAAATAAGAAGACGATGATATTGCTTTTTTCTCATACACTTAGTGCAGAACAGATTGAAGATGCAAAAAAATGGGGGATTTACTCGTTTCTTTCATTGCCCAATGCCCTACAGGATACATGGAGTAACATAAGTCCTGATCTTGAAGATGTAACACTTGTACTTGAAGAGATAAAAATATATGTAGAAAAAAACTCCAAAAAGGGAGATTTTGTGCTTGTGCAAGGTGACTTTGGAGCAAGCTATCATATGGTCAATTACGTAAAAACATTAGGACTTATACCTGTGTACGCTACAACCAAACGTGTTGTAGAAGAGTATTTTGAGGAGGATAAAAGCATTAAAAAGTCTATATTTGAACATAGGAGGTTTAGAAAATATGTATAAGTTTATGGTCATGAGAGAGGCTGCCTAATGAAATATAGTAAGTTGACATTTACACTCAAGGATACACCCAAACCACACTTTTTCATAGGCTCCAAGATGCGAGGGATGTTGGGGTATGCTTTAAAAGACGAAGTATGTATTAACCCTACGTTTAAATGCGAAGGATGTTTTTATGCGGGAGAGTGTGCATTTTATGAGATGTATGAAAAGGAAAATGCCACACATAAGTACAGGTTGGATTTTAAGTTGCACAGTAGTAAGTACAAGTTCTCACTTTTACTCTTCGGAGCACTAATGAAGAGTGAAAAAATGATAGAAAAGTCGATGAACAAAGCCTTAAACAGTCCAAGCTTAGTAGTCAAATCTAAGCAAAAAGAAGTAAAAGAGAAGAAAGATATACCTAAAGTCTTGAAACTTACTTTTCTTACACCACTACGCATAAAGAAAAACAATCGTTTTGCAAGAAATGACATAGAACTCATAGATATACTACGTTCCATCTACAAGCGAGAGCGCGACATGCGAGATGAACCCATAGTTCCACTGAAGATAAAACAAGACTATAAAATGGTAATGAAAAGTTTGAAATATCAAGAGATCACAAGAAAAAGCAACAAGCAACAACGACATATGAATATGGGAGGATTAATGGGAGAGATGATACTGAGTAACGTAGATGCAGAGGTATATAGGTTGCTGAAGTTGGGTGAGGTACTAGGTGTGGGAAAAGCCACAGTTTTTGGCTTAGGAAAAATCAAAATAGAGGAGATAGGATGAGTAGATATTTGTATGGAGCGTCGGTGCAGGGCATACAGGAGTTTATATTTAAAACCAATAAACTCCAAGAGATAGTAGGGGCTTCTGAGATAGTCAAAAGCATCGCAGCTGACTTTGAAAAAAGAGTTGAGGGTAAGGCTGTCGAGGTACTGGTAAATGCTGCTGGTAATATAAAAGCTGTATTTGAAAATAAGGCGGAGTGTGAGGCAATAGTGCGTACTTTTGCAAAAGAAATACAGACAAAGGCTTATGGCATCAGTATCTCACAGGCAGTGGTGACTGCTTCAGATGACGAGCAAAAAGATATCAATGCACTGGAACAAAAATTAAAAGTCCAAAGAAATAAAGTGAGTATCCCCCTTGATGCAACTATAAACATCATGGCACTCAACCCTAAGACAGCAAAACCTCTTGTCAACAAAGAGGAAGACAGGGCAACAGCACAAAAAAGAGAAGCCAATAAAGCCTTTTTTGAAAATCATCCAAATCTAACAGAGTTTCGTGAACTTTCTGAGATGTCCAATGGTAAAAACAAGATAGCCGTGATACACGCAGATGGCAATGGCTTAGGCGAACTCATACCTACGCTGGCAAAGAAAGGTAAAAAGCTTAGTGAGTTTTCTAAGCAATTAAACCTCGCTACCAAAACTGCTTTTGAAAAATCAAAAGATGACAGCATGTCTGTAAGAGATGTCATCTTAGGTGGAGATGATATGATGGTCATCTGTAACGCCAACGATGCGCTTACTTTTACTAAAAATTTTCTAGCACACTTTGAAGAACAGAGTGAAACGTTGATAGGTGAGAAACTTACCGCATGTGCAGGCATAGCCTTTAGCAATGAAAAATACCCTTTTCACTACGCAGTAAGTCTTGCTGAAGCGCTTTGTTCTCAAACGAAAAAACATGCAAAAAAGCTAAGAGAAGATGAAGGCTTAAAATACGTGCCATCTTCACTTATGTTTCATAACATCAAAAGTGCTAACTACCAGTCTTGGGAGAAGTTCGTAGAAGATGAGCTTACCATAGTGAATGATACACAAACCATACGCTGTGACTTCGGACCATACTACTTGGAAAAAGAAGGACAACCCAATATCACGGACTTTATGAACACTGTGGGGGCATACCGTTGTGGAGGTTCGCCTATCTCACGTTTGCGTGTATGGCTAGGCGAGCTTTATAACAGTAGTGACTATGCGTCAAACCTTTTACACCGTATAAACGAAATCTCCAAACAAAATGGAGAATGGAACACTTGCATCATGGACAAGAACTTAAAAAACTTCTCTAAAGAACTTTCAAATGAAACACTCATAGTCCAAAAAGACGGCGAACAAAAAACACCCATTTATGACATACTTCAAATCATGTCAGTCACGGAGGCAAAATGATGATACATTACAACATAACATTTTTAGACTACTGGCATCTGAGTTCTGGGCTTAGTGCAGGGGCAAAGCTAGACAGCACTGTGATTAAAGATGCAGATGGCTTACCTTATGTACCAGGTAAAACACTTAAAGGACTCGTACGTGAGATGGCTGAACTACTACCAGATAATGAAGCGTTTGTCTCTACTTGTTTTGGAGAAGAGGTTGTGCAGATGGGGGCTTGTTATTTTACGAATGCCACACTGGATGATGCACTCAAAGAGCAGATAAGAGGCAACAAGCTACAAGAAAAACTTTATGATGAACTAGCTTCAACGCAGATAGACAAAGAAGGTATGGCTGTAGACAACTCACTCAGAGAAATAGAAGTCACCATCCCTTTGACACTGCAAGGAAAGATAGACGACGTGCCCAGTGCATATGAAGAGAAGATGAAACAGGCATTGAAGATGATAAAAAGAATGGGACTCAACCGTAACCGCGGTTTGGGTCGTTGTATCGTGGAGGTGACAGCATGAAGAGATTGACATATAAAGTAACATTTGAAAGTGATGTGGTCTTGCCTTCTACTTCTAACACAGAAGGAAACATAGGACAACTGGACTTTATACCAGGGTCAAACTTTTTAGGTATGGTAGCGCAGAGTTATGACGCTTTTTCAGACAGTTTTGCAGTGTTTCACTCTGGGGCCGTGCGTTTTGGAGATGCTACACTTTTGCATGATGACAAAGCTACTTACAAGATGCCTTTGAGTTTTTTCCATGAAAAGCTTAATGCAAGTACTTTGGTAAACCATCATTTGGTCAAAGACTTTAGTGCATTTAAACAACTCAAGCAAAAAAGAGCAGGGTACATCACTGGAGAGTTAGAAGAAGTTGGTGTTGCACATAACTACGCGCAAAAGAGTGCGTACAACAAAAAAGAGAGACGTAGTTTGGATGGCAGTATGTATGGTTATGCTTCTTTGCCTGCCGGGCTTACTTGGTGTTTTTCTGTCACACTTGATGAAAGTATTTTGCCAGAAGATGAAAAGCGTTTGCGTGAAGGACTGCTAGGCACAAAACGCTTAGGTAAGTCAAAGTCTGCACAGTATGGGCGTGTACGCATAGAAGAGCATACTCTGCCTACACAAGCAGAGGAGAACAGTACAGCTAACGCAGAGAAAGAGCTTGTACTTTATGCCAAGAGTCGTTTGGCATTGGTAGATGATGAAGGGCAGGCTACATATGACTTGAGGTATCTGCTTCAAGGACTTAGTGAAGCAAACATCGTTTGGGAGAAGTGCCAACTTAAAACTTCTACCTTTACACCCTACCACGGAAAGATGCAAACCAAGTGTTATGAACGCTTAGTCATCAATGCGGGTTCTGTTTTGGTATTAAAAGAGATCTCTCCTGAACAACAAAAAGCACTGAGAGAGGGTGTAGGCGTGTACTTGTCTGAAGGCTTTGGAGAGCTGTTGTGTAATCCTGGCTTTTTAGCAGAAGAAAGTTTTACCTTTAAAACAATTAGCAAAATAGCTAAACACAATGAAACAGTAAAACCTACCCACCCTACAGCGATGTTCCTGCAAGCTAGAAGAGATGAGCAAAAACAGATACTCGATGAGCAAGCAGAGGTAGAGGCATTTGTTGAAAAATATACCAAACTGTTTGAAGATATCAACAAGTCACAGTGGGGAGAGATACGCTCCATCTGCAACTCAAATGTTAAAGAGTTCGAAGGTGCCATAGAGGAGTACATCTCAAGTGGTAAAGTGACATGGTCTCCGAAGCAAAGAGAAGTGTGGCTTCGTGCTATAAAAGGGCGTAAGACATTTGCCAAGCAGCTAAGTATGCAGATGTCAAGACGTCAAAAGAGTGAGACAGGAGACAAAAATGAAAACTAAGTACATAGCGCACATCATTTTAGAGATGGAAACACCACTCAAAGTGGGTAGTAACGCAAGTGATGCCATACAAGACAGCCCCATACAAAGAGACTGGAACGGCTTACCTATGATACTTGGTACCTCTATAGCTGGAGTGTTGCGTAAAGATTTTGAGGGAGATGACAATGAAGTATTTGGTAAAGACTTTGGTTCAAAAGTGATCATCTCTAATGCTCTTTTGCTGGATGAACAAGAGAAAGTACAAGAAGGACTCCTGACAGATAAGTCGGAGTTTTTAAGACTGTTTGACACTTTACCCATACGAGAACACACTGCCATCACAAACAAAGGTGTAGCCAAAGAACGTAGCAAGTTCGACGAAGAAGTGGTCTTCAAGGGTTCTCGTTTTAAGTTTTCGCTAGAACTCATAGAGTCAAGCAAAGAAGTGTTTGAGGCACTACTAACACAACTTTCCAGCCCTTCATTTAGACTAGGTGGAGGGAGTACCAAGGGCTTTGGTAAGTGTAAAGTGCATAGCATACATACCAAGAGTGTAAGCACAGCAGAAGAACTGGCAGATTTTAAGAACTCGTTAAACAACACCACGTTAGAAAAAGAGAGTTCTTTTGTAAAAGATGCAAGAACATCAAAGCACATAAGCTACACCCTAAAACTTACACCAGATGACTTTTTTATGTTCGGAAGTGGTTTTGGAGATGTAGATGCAGACCAAGTGCCTGTGACAGAAAAGTGCATAGACTATGACAAAAAGGGGTTGAGTGTGTCTCATATACTCATGCCTGCTTCTTCACTTAAAGGTGCATTGGCACATAGGACTACATACCACTATAACTTACAAAATCAACTGTATATAGGAGATGAAAATGCCAAAGCGTTTATAGCAGGACTTTTTGGAGAGGCTAAAAACTCTAAGCAAGACATAGATGGCTCCAAGGGAAAACTACTCTTCTCTGACTGCTTCAAAGTAGACAGAGAGGAGCACAAAGTTTTTGACCATGTAGCCATTGACAGGTTTACAGGTGGGGGCATAGATGGGGCGTTGTTTCAAGAGAAGACCATTGCCCAGAAAGATGAGTGGCTCGTAGAGATACTCATGGAAAAAGGTGTAGATGAGGTGTTTGTCCAAGCATTTGAAAGCGCTTTGGCTGATGTGTGTTCTGGGTTGTTGGCTCTTGGTGGGGCTACTACTAAAGGGCATGGGGTGTTTACAGGTCAAGTTTTAAAAGACGGGGAGGTTTTAGATGTTAGATAGCAAGAGTAAAGTCATAGAGTATATTAATGCTTTAAAAGGCTATGAGGGTTACGTGCAGTTCTCGTACCGTCCCATAGACAAAGACAAAGATGTGTTTGTGGGTACTGACCCTAAGATAGAAGATGAAGCAGGGTTCATCTATGAAGCACACTTTTTTAACGGTACAGATGCCATAAGTATACGGCAACAAAACAACACATGGGTAGTCTCTACAAGTAAAAATGTGCCTCTGGACACTGTAGAGACTTACAGCACTAAAGTAGGGCTACAAGTAAAGATGGCACAAGTCTGGGAAGCAAAAGCAGACCCACTTTGTGAGGGTATGGAAGTGCAGATGCTACAAAAAGTAGTGTTTGCAGGGTTCACAAAAGGAGAAAAATCATGATCACAGCACCATACAACTTTGTACCGTTAAATAAAGAAGTTTTTTATCCGGATTGGGCAGAAGATGTAAGTCATGATGTACCCTTTGAAGATGGATTAAGTGGAAGTCTTGAGATATCTATTGAAGCCACTAGCCCTATTTTTGTACGAGACAGCGAAAATGATGAAAGATTTTGTTCTCACAACGGGAAAGCATACATACCTGGTAGTAGTGTAAAAGGAAGTATGCGTACTGTCTTAGATATTTTAAGTTATGGAAAATTAAAACTACAAGACAAAACACTTTCTTACAGAGACTTAAACCATAAATCTTATAAAAAGAAAGCAATGAATGGTGACAAAATTCATATGGGATGGCTAGAGATTAAAAATGGTAAATGGTTTGTGGATGACTTAGGTACAGTGACCTCATCCAATAGCCGCATTAAATATGAAGAAATGACAGAGTACCTAGATGAAAAACTCATAAGACAAATAAAAAATAAAAGTCAGGCATATGAAAAATATAATCTTGTAAAAGATAGAAATATGTTAGATATTGGTAAAGGTACTATAGTATTTACAGGTAAGGTAGGAAGACAGAAAACAAGAGAGTTTCTTTTTCCAAATCAGATCAAAGATAGATATGAGATAGATAAAAGTGTTGTAGAGACATTTAAGCAAGCATATTATATTGGTGGGACTGAAGAGAGTGATAACTGGAAGAAACTATGGAAAAAAGAGTTAGCTGATAATAAAAAAATACCTGTATTTTTTCAAATGAAAGAGAAAAATATAGTGGCACACTTTGGTCTTTCTATGTTATATAAGTTACCCTATGAGCAGTCACTTCTTGAGATATTGAAAAAAAACCAGGCGTATGATGCAAAACGGTTGGATTTGGGTGAAACAATATTTGGTCATGTAAATGACGATGATGCACTTAAAGGACGTGTATCATTTTCACATTTTATGATAGATAAAGAGATTAAACTAAACAAAAAAGCCTTTCTGCCTCTCTCTTCACCCCGTGCTACATACTTTCCTAGCTATTTGGAACAAGATACAAATAGGGAAAATAAAGTTAAAAACTATAAAACATATGATGACAAAGATGCAGTCCTTCGAGGGTTTAAGTTCTATTTTCCACAAAAAGAGGCTAGTTTTGGAAAAGAAATTTGCAAAAAACACCCTCAGGTATGTACCTCTTTCTATCCTTTAGATAAAGGTTCATCCTTTAAAGGAAAAGTACGTTTTTTCAATCTTAAAGAGTGTGAACTAGGTGCCTTGATAGCTACACTGACTTTTATGGGAGAAGTAAAGTGTCATCATAAAATCGGCATGGCTAAACCTTTTGGATTTGGGACAGTGAAAGTGTCATTGGAAAAGATAGTCTACACACAAAGCAATGAAATGACTGTAGATAAAGCTATGGAATCGTTTGTAACATGTATGAATAAATATATGAAAATCAACTTAAGAGAGGAAAAACGCATAAAAGCCTTGTTCTCACTTTCCTCTTATGGTACTCCAAAAAGACAATTGGAGTATATGGAACTCAAAGATTTTGCAAATAAAAAGAAAGCTCGTTTCGCATTACCCAGTATTATAGAGACCCAAAAGGTCTCTCATCCTGCAGTTTCATCAAAAGAAGATACTGGCATTTCAAAAACACGTATGAGAAAAGCCATCATGGCATACTGGCAAGAAAAGTTTTCTACCATGTACCACAGAAACCAAATAAAAGAGTTTTTTTCTAAAGAGGGGTTTAAGTCAACACCATTGGAGCAACAAACACTTTACGTTGAGCAAAAAGACAACGAGTCTTTCGTTAAGTTCTGTCAAGTGATACATTTGTTTGAGTTTGGAGATATGAGTGAAGAGAGCAAAGAAAAGCTTTATACTATACTTACAAAGGATAAAAAATGAACCTAAATAAAATATGGAAAAAATGGAATGTACTTGTAGTCTTTGTGGTGATGACTGTTGTGGGTATGGTGGTGTATGGTTGTTCCGAGCCTTCATGGAGTGCATGGGGTGTTTGGGGTGCCTTGGACACGTCATCTGCAGTTGCATTGGGTGTCATGGCATTTATGGCTTACCTGGACTACGCAAAAAATGAAGATGAAATAAGTATTATCTTTGATGCTAACGGAAAGAGAGTAGATACACAGTTAAGTATACTAAGAAAACATTTTACACGTAGTGAAGTACTTGGTATACTGGGTATGAAACAAAAAGACCCTAAACGCAGGTTTGATCTTCAATGTATGAAGAAAAAGAGTTTTTTGGCTGAACTCCATAGTATCCAAAGAGGTAAAGGAAAAGAGTTTATACTCGAAGTAAGCACAGATGAATTAGAACAGTTTCATATCTGATGCACATCCTCCTTACCTACGACATAGTAAACACCAAAAACAGAACAAAGATAGCCACTTTACTAGAAGGCTTTGGTTTGCGTGTGAACTACTCCGTGTTTGAGCTAGACATCAAAAAGAAAAAGTTAGACAAGCTTCTGGCTAACATAAAGCAGCTGTGTGACAAAGATGACTCCGTGAGAGTGTACGTCTTTGACAGAGACAGCATGGAAAAGTCTTTTGAACTTTTAGGACGTTCTAAACCTTTTACAAAAGTGAGTGGCTATGTTGACTGAAACATTCGAGAAGCTATTTACACAAAGTACTTTGCTGGAAGTGCTGGAAGTCTACAAGAACGCCAAAGAGTACAAGCAGACCAAAGCGTCTATCTTGTCTGGAGAATTTTTGGAAGTACTTGAAAAAGGGTATATCCCTGACCCACTACAAGGTTTCGAGATACATAAGAGTAACGGGGAGATGAGGCAACTTGCCCAGGCTACCACTGCCTCAAAGGTCATACAAAAGATCATAGCAAATGCTCTGAGTGAGAGTGTAAAACTCAACGACAAGAGCTACGCTTTTCGTAAAGGCAAAGGGACAACAAAGGCCATAAACAGAACAAAAGACTTTTTGAAACACTACCGTTATGTAGCCAAGGCAGATATAGACGACTTTTTTGACAGCATAGACCAAAAGAAGCTCATGGCTACTTTAAACAAAATCATCGTAGATAAAAAGATACTGATGCTCATCTCACTTTTTTTACAAAATGGCATGATGAAAAATAACAAATGGCTAGATAAGAGTAGAGGTGTGTACCAAGGTGATGTACTCTCTCCCGTACTTTCAAACATCTACCTCCATAGCTTCGATGTGGCTTTGGAAAACGAAGGCATAGCGTTTGTACGGTTTGCAGATGACATGATACTCCTTGCAAACAGTGAAAAGCAGGCTAAAGCCAATCTTGCTAAAGCCACAGAGATACTTTCTGTTTTGTCTTTGAAGTTTGGCGAAGACAAAAGCTACTTGGCTTCAGTAGCAGAGGGCTTTGAGTTTCTAGGCTTACGTTTTAAGGGTGATGTCGTGACTATGGACAATGAGAGGTTTATGAAAAGGCTCTCTACGCTGTCACAAAAAACAAAAAAAAGCGACCTGGTAAACACAGTAGACTTTTTTAACGAGTACCTGCAAGGCATCAAGCAGTACTACGCTAAGGTTTTAAGCCAAAACCATCAGCTCATGCTCATAGAAGAACATATGGAAAGCATACTTGTCAGAAAGATAGCAAAAGCCAAAAAAGACAAAACCATCAACAACAAAGCCAAATTTGTACAGATACTTGTAGAACTTGACGACCTGGATGAAAGTAGTGCAGAAGAAAAGAAGCACTATGCCAAGGCCATGGTGACGAAAGCATATGAGTCTTTGGCACTTAACAAGCCCTTGGAGACTGCTAAAAAAGTCATGGCTAAAAAGAAGTCTGCTTTTCTGCAAGAGCAGATGAAGAGTTCGGAGATTATACTGGGGAAGTATGGTCTGTATGCGAGCGTTAGTAAGGGAAAGCTTGTAGTGAAAGAGTATGGTAAAGTGGTAGCAAAAGTACCCATAAACTGGGTAACACGCGTGATGGTCATGACCAAGGGTGCTTCACTTTCTACTGCTCTCATCTTTGAGTGTAGTAAGCGCAAGATAGACATAGACTTCATAGACAAGCAAAAGCCCTACGCTCAGATAACCTACGTCAACACCATAAGTAACGAACTGCATCTTAAACAGCTCGATGTAAAAAACAGTGAGCAAGGTTTGCGTATAGCCAAAAGCATCATAAAAGCTAAAGTGAAAAACCAGATAAACCTCATAAAATACCATGCAAGATACAGAGAAGAAAACGACCCAGAAGAGTTTGCAAAGCTGGACAAGCTCATAAAACAGATGATGAAACAAGCCAAACAGCTAAAGTCTGCCAAAGATACTGCTTCTTTGATGGGGTATGAAGGCATTATATCTGTGATGTACTGGAGAGCCTTTGGCATACTCATAGGTGATGAGTCTTTTAAGAGAGAAACACAAAATGCACCTGATGCTGTTAACCAAGCCTTAAATTATGGCTATGCTTTTTTGTATGGGCGTGTGCAGGCAGCATTACTCAAATGTGGGGTAAACATCTACCACTCTTTTTTGCATGTATCTCAGGCGAACAAGCCTACACTGGTGTATGACCTCATAGAACCTTTTAGACAGCCTACGGTTGACAGGGAAGTCATCTCCATCTTGAACTTAGGCACACAGATAAACTCCAGTAAGGGAAGGCTGGACAAAAAGAGCCTAAAGGTCATCACTCAAAATGTACAAGAGAGGCTGGCTACACCTACAAAGTTTAGAGGCGGTAAGTACAAGATGACGAACATCATAGATGAACAGGCACAAGAAGTGGCTCACGTCATAAAAGGCATCAAGGGTAAGTTTAAGGCATTTGTAGTGAGGTACTAAAGTTCAAAATAAGTTGCGAACTTTTTACTTAAGATAATTTTAAGCTAAAAGTCATGTATGGCAGGCTATACCGTATTTTGTCTAAGTTTGCTACTTTTTGTAAAGTTTGCAAAGTGCATTTTTCAAAAGAAGAGAAGTGGCTTTGCAAACTTTTATGTATGTTTAAGTTTCAAAGTACGTATTTGCGGAGTTTCAGAAGCTTAAAAAAGGCTTAAAGTTTGTAACTTGGCATTGGCGGACACTGCCCCGAATGGTTTGCAAACTTTTTTTGTGCTCTTACTCACGTATATACGGGCACTAGAGGGTATTTTAAGATACAAATAAGCCAAATAGGTATATAGTTTTCACTAGGTTTGCAAACATTACATGCCATGTTCGTTGATATCGCATTGTTACGTGTGCATAAAGTTTCCAAAATAAGGTTATAAGTGCGGTAGCATCAGCTATTCACAAACCTATGACCCGATATAGGGGATTGAAACGCTGCTATTAAAGTTTTCATTTTTGACCTCCTACAGTCGTAAA
>JANTHR010000062.1 GCA_024762315.1 Sulfurovum sp. | reverse complement strand
GATAACAACACCCTGGATGATGAATAACATACCCTGACGGGTAGTTATCCATCAAGTTAAACGTTATATAAACTTGAAATTACAATATTCTGGAAGTAATAGCTGAATAATGTTTTCTTTTTCCCTCAAAGAACCACTCTAAGATGCGATAAGCTCTAATTCGGTAAAATACAGCTTTAATAAGAGTTTCAAAAGGTTTAAGAACAATGAGTGAGAGCAAAGATTTTTTACGTACAATAGTTGAAGAGGACTTAAAGTCAGGCAAGTATAAAGAGGTAGTTACAAGATTTCCTCCGGAGCCTAACGGGTTCCCACATATTGGACACGCTAAATCTATTGTTATAAACTTTGGTATTGCCCGTGATTACCATGGTTGCTGCTACCTCAGAATGGATGACACCAATCCAACAACTGAAGACACGAAATATGTTGAGGCTCTTAAAGATGCTGTGCATTGGCTTGGATTTGATTGGGATGACACGGTATATTATACTTCCGATTATTTCCCAAAGCTATACGATTACGCTGTAGCGCTTATTAAAATGGGTAATGCATACGTTGACAGCCTCAATGAAGAAGAGATACGTGAATACCGCGGGACAGTTACAGAGCCCGGAAAACGAAGTAAATATGCCCAGCGCAGCGTTGAAGAAAACCTGGACCTTTTTGAAAGAATGAAAAAGGGTGAGTTTAAAGACGGTGAACATGTCCTTCGCGCCAAGATCGATATGTCTGCGGCCAATATGCAAATGAGGGATCCGCTTTTGTATCGTATCAGACATGCCCACCATTTCAGAACGGGGAATACTTGGGCTGTTTACCCGATGTATGACTTTGCCCACTGCCTGTCTGACTACATCGAGGGTATTACCCACTCTCTCTGCACGCTCGAATTTGAAAATAACCGCGATATTTATGATTGGGTACTCGATACGCTTGAACTTGAACCACCCCGCCCCTACCAGTATGAGTTTGCAAGACTCAGTATGAACTATACGGTTATGAGTAAAAGAAAGCTTTTGGAGCTGGTCGAGGGTAAATACGTTAACGGGTGGGATGATCCTCGTCTGCCAACCATTGCCGGGTATAAACGAAGAGGTTATACGCCAGAATCCATCTTGAACTTCTGTGATCAGATAGGTGTGGCAAAAGCAAACTCAACGGTAGATGTTGCACAGCTTGAATTTGCTATCAGAGATGATCTCAATACTAAAGTACCAAGAGTCATGTGTGTGCTTGATCCACTGAAAGTAACGATTGAGAATTATGAGGGAAGTGAAGCGCTTGATGCTTCATACTACCCGGATGATGTACCTAAAGAGGGTTCAAGAAAGATGCCTTTTTCAAAAGAGATCTATATAGATCGTGAAGACTTCAATGAAAACCCTCCAAAAGGTTACTACCGTCTTACCCCCGAACAACCGGTAAGACTTAAGCATGCATATATCATCACATGCAAAGAGGTGATCAAAGATGCCGATGGCAAGATTACCGAGATCAAAGCAGAGTATCACCCTGAGTCCAAAAGTGGATCAGATACGAGTGGCATCAAAGTTAAAAGTGCTATCCAATGGGTAGATGCGGCACAAGCTAAAAAAGTAGAAGTAAGACTTTATGACAGGCTGTACTCTTCGGAAGCTCCTGAAGGCATGGAAGATTTAAATCCAAACTCACTACAGGTCATCAAAAATGCGCTTGTTGAGCCTGCTGTGATAACTGAAAAACCTGATGAGAGATTCCAGTTTGAAAGAGAGGGGTATTTTTATGCTGACCCTGTTGACTATACAGATGAAAAACCTGTGTTCAATAAAATTGTCGGTCTTAAAGACTCTTGGAGTAAAAAGAAGAGATCAAGCGAACCTGCACCTAAGCCTAAAGCTAAAAAAGTGCAGGTAGATGGTGAAGTAGTGCCTATGAATGAAGCCGAGCAGGCACTGTTCGACAAGTACACCGGCGAACTTGGGCTAAACAGTGAAGTAGCCAATACCCTGGCCCGTGATACGCAACTCTCGTCATTGTATGAAGAGTCTCTGTCTGTATTTAATAGTCCTGTACTTCTTGCGAACATCGTAGCAAATGAAGTTGCCAGAGAGCTAAAAGAGAAACAGTTAAATGAACTGAAATTTAATGCAAAGCAAATAGCCCAGCTTGTTAAAATGGTTGATGATGAGACTATCTCAAATAAAATCGCCAAACAGGTATTTGAGCAGATGGCCAAAACAGGAGAAGATCCAACACAGATAGTTAAGACCAAAGGACTTGTGCAGATAAGTGATCCTGCTATAATTTCGCCTATTATTGATGAGATCATTGCAAAAAACCCGGATAACGTTGCTAAGTTCAAGGCAGGCAATACCAAACTTTTAGGCTTCTTTGTAGGACAGGTACTCAAAACCACAGGGGGCAAAGCAAACCCGAAAGTAGTCAATGAACTTGTGGCTGAAAAGTTAAAATAATTTTGATATTATTTTCAGTAAAAAACCCTATAATATCACTTCTAAGAAAGAATGATCATTGGAGCCAAGAAATATGCTGAGATTTGCACCCTCACCGACCGGTGATATGCACATAGGAGACCTGCGTGTAGCTATTTTTAACTATATGGTCGCAAAACAAAAAAATGTCAATTTCATTATCCGCATAGAAGACACGGACAAAGAGTGTAATATAGTAGGAAAAGATACCGAGATCCTGCAAATTCTGGAAAAGTTCGCCCTTGTGCATGACAGTGTAAGCCACCAGAGTGAAAACCTTCATATGCACCAGACACTTGCCATAAGACTGCTTGAAGAGAAAAAAGCATTTGTCTGTACCTGTACCCCCGAAGAACTGGAAGCGGATAGAAAAGAAGCGAAGAAAAAGAAAATCGCTTACCACTATAGCGGCCGCTGTTCTTATGTCGGGGCTGAAGAGTTGGCCAAGATCAAAGAAGAGAAAACACCGTTTGTCATCCGTATAAAAAAACCGGAGCATGACATCATCAATCATGATCTTATCAAAGGTGACATTGTGACCACACCCAATGAAGTGGACAGTTTTGTCATTCTGCGTACAGACGGTACCCCTACCTACTACTTTGCCTGTGCCTGTGACGACATGATCTCAGGGATCAGTCTCATCATCAGAGAGGAAGACCATCTCTCCAACGCACCAAAACAAAAACATATTAAAGAACTTTTAGGCTACAAAGAAGAGACCACCTATGCACATTTGCCTGTTATCCTCGATGCTGAAGGTCAGAAAATGAGCAAAAGAGATGATGCAAGCTCGGTGAAGTGGCTCTTTGAACAGGGGTTCATCCCTGATGCTATCGCAAACTACCTGATATTGCTTGGCAATAAAGCAGCCCCTACCGAAATATTTACCATGCCCGAAGCACTGGAGTGGTTCAAGCTGGAAAATATTTCGACATCTCCGTCTAAGTTCGATATGGATAAACTGCGTTCCATTAACCGAGAACACCTTAAAATGATGGATGATAAAAAACTTTCCACTCTCTTTGGTTTTGCCGATGCGGATATCGGCAAACTGGCAAAGGTCTATTTGGAAGAAGCAAGTACCATCAATGAACTGGAAGTGAAGATAAGACCTATTTTCACCCCTAAGAACTTTGAGGGTGAATGGGGTGAGCAGATGCGGATCATGGAAAAGATCATTCAGGAAGCCCCGATGATAGAGACTTTTGATGAATTCAAGTCCTACATCATGAAAGAGAGCGGTCTTAAAGAGAAGCATTTCTTGAAACCTCTCAGACTTCTGCTTACAGGAGCAGAGCGTGGACCCGAACTCAGCGATATCTATCCGTTTATCAAATCTTATATATTGGAGGTAGCATCATGAATGCATTAATTTACTCTATCGTTCAACTTTTACATACGGTGATCAATCTCTACATTTGGATCGTGATCATCTCTGCACTGTTAAGCTTTGTAAGGCCTGACCCTAACAATCCTATTGTTCAAATTCTTTACAGACTTACAGAACCTGCTTATCGTTTTATACGCCAAAAACTGCCGTTTGTCGTTTTCTCGGGGATTGATCTTTCTCCCCTTGTGATCATTATAGCACTTCAGTTCCTTGACACATTTATGATGCGTTCACTTTTAGGATAGTACATGACACTGAGACCTCTGTGGGGAGTACTGCTGATACTTGCGATGGGTACTACAGTACTCAATGCAAAATTATTCACCTATTGGCAAGTGCACAACATGCCCCAAAGCGTAGAGAAAGACTACTATATCTGGCGCTTTCTTTCCCAAACTTCCACTACTGCATTCCAAGCCAGGTCCATCATAAAAGAGGTCGATCATCTGAACAAAAAACTCCGTACTGCCTATAAGAAAAAAACAGGATTTAATGCACCCCAGCCTTCAAACCCTTCTGTTTCCTGCGGGACACCTACCGATTGGAAACGCCGATCTGAAGCAAACAAATATTTTAGAAACGCTATTTTGCTTCTGCAGCAGAATCAACTTCAAAAAGCAGCGGACGCCTTCTACAATGCACACAATACATATGAAGAAAGATGGGAGAAAGATAAATGCCTCTTTTGGCTCTACATGGTCACGGAGGACAGGGATTATCTCGATAAGCTGAAGAAGAGCTACCATATTAACATGTATACTCTCCTGGCGGCAGATCTGACGAACAGCAAATATCCCAGAACCATCGTAACTCCGTCGATCCGCAAAAACAGACTTTACAGCATTGATGCCAAGAATCCCATACATTGGGCAAAAATAAAAGCGAAAATCTTTAATACTTCAACGGATCTGGAAGATCTTGCAGATGATTGCATGTCTAAAGAGACTGTAGGAATGTACTGTTATGTCAAAGCCAAAGCATGTAACTACAAAAAATCGTATTTTCCTATGCCTTACCGAAAGATCATGAAAAAATTCCCTAAAGAGCGTCAGGCACTGCTTTACGCCATTGCCAGACAGGAGAGCCGGTTTGTTCCTGCTTCTGTCTCACGCTCTTTTGCACTGGGCATGATGCAGTTCATGCCTTTTCTTGTTGAACATGTGGCTAAAAAGAAAGGTGAACGTATTGACCTTGACGATATGTTCAATCCTGAAAAAGCGATCGAATATGCAGACTTTCATCTTGATTATCTGAACAAGTATCTTTACCATCCCCTTTTTATTGCCTATGCATACAATGGAGGCATTGGCTTTACCAAAAGGCTCATTAGACAAAAGAACTATTTTAGAAAAGGGGCATTCGAACCTTACTTGAGCATGGAAAAAATGACCAATGCAGAGGCAAGAGAGTATGGGAAGCGTGTGTTGACCAATTATGTGGTCTATCTTAATAAACTGGGAAAGCCGACCCGTCTTCTACCCTATATCAAGATGCTTTCCGATCCTGCAAAAACAGACCGTTTTAGAAAATAGATATAATCAATACGGTTTTTTATTCAACACATACTTTGCCACTTTGGCGAAGTGCAACTCACCTTTTCCGTAAAGATCACTGTTGAAAACAAGTTTGAAACTTTTGCTTGAGATATGCGGAAATGTAACCAAATAAAATTTGCTCCATTGGGAAACGAATGAAATATCTTTCAGCAGGGCATCCCCCTCTTTCAGCGCTTTGATGCTTTTAGGAGGATGTCCGTTCAAGAGCAGAGTATAGCCCTCCCCGTCAATAGAAGGCATATCACTCTCTTCTATATAGACACCGACAATAAACTGTTCATCATGTTTGTCATTTTTCTCAATAGATTGTCCGTTAAGATAGGTCGCCGTAAGCATGGCTTTTGTGAACGCTCCTTCATAAAGCTGGACCTTCTCGGTTTTTTGCAGTTTTTTGTGATAGACTTTCTCTTTTTCATAGGTTTGCATCAGTGCTTTTTGCTCTTTGGAAGTACATCCGACATACAGAAGCATAATAGTCAATACCCATAATAGATTACGCATCTGCTCTCCTTGAAATTTCATAAGAGTTTAACATAGTTTCAATAAAGATTGATGTATAATATTTTTATACATGTTGAGGAAGCAAAGCCGTGAAGAAAAGAGTTGCCGTAGCATTTACAGGGCCCTCAGGCAGTGGTAAGACCACGCTTGTAGAGAAAGTAGCCAAAGTGCTTATAGAAACACAAAAAGTAGCTATTATCAAAAATGACCCTAAAGACAAGGCTGTATTTGATGTAGAGGGAAAAGACAGTGACAAGTTCACAAAGACAGGTGCGGAGGTCGTAGTCACCTCTCCTACCCGTACTACCTACTTTTCACAAAGAGAAAAAACCCTCGGCGACATCGTAGCGATGATCAATGATTTTGATATACTTCTTGTAGAGGGTCTTAAAACACTGCCGCTGCCGCGTATCGCTATTTTCAGAAATGAGATAGATGAGAGTTATTTTTCATGCAGTGAAGCTATTGCCATAGATCAAACTATTGATCAGACACAATATTCGATACCGAAGAATATTGATATACTTGATCTGAACAATACCACCCAGATCATAGCATGGATCACAAACCATGCCAAACAAATCTAAAAAAGGACAAACAAGATGCAAACCATTTTCGATACCATTAAAAAAGTTGCCATTAAGATAGACCATACCATTAAGACCGAAGACCTTGGATACAGTGACAGTTCCAATACTTCAGGAGAAGAGCAGCTTAAACTTGATGTGAAATGTGATTTCCTCATAGAAGAAGCTTTTAAAGACATTTCTATTGTTAAAGCACTGGTAAGTGAAGAGAAAGAAGGTGTCATGGAACTTCACGAAGGAGGCAAATATACGATCTGTTATGATCCGCTGGACGGTTCTTCTCTTGCAGATGTCAACCTCTCCGTAGGAACGATCTTCGGCATTTATGAAGGTGAACTTAAAGGTGAGAATCTTGTCGCTTCCGCCTATGTGGTTTATGGTCCGCGTATCGAGCTTATGATCGCGACCAAAGAGAGTAAGCCTATGCATTATAGAGCACAAGAGGGTCTTTTCGATTTCATCGATGAAGTAAGTCTGGATGAAAAAGGAAAACTCAATGCACCAGGGGGGACACAGCAACATTGGTGTGATTACCATAAGACATTTGTAGATGATCTGTTTGCGGAAGGTTACCGTCTTAGATACTCCGGTGGAATGGTCCCTGACCTTCACCAGATCCTGCTAAAAGGCGGCGGTATTTTCTCTTATCCGGGTACCTCCGACAAACCAGACGGAAAACTCAGACAACTCTTCGAAGTGATCCCTTTTGCATTTATGTATGAACAAGCCGGCGGTCAAGCGATCAATGACAAAGGAATGAGACTCATGGAACTTGTTCCCGCACATCCACATGACACAAGCCCCTGTTTCTTCGGTTCGAATTATGAGATCAATGCACTTAAAGAGGCTTACGGAGTTCAAAACTAATGTCCGAAGAGGTACTTGACGAGTGGCAGATCACACTTAAACAGAAGAAAACTCAACTTGAAACATGCCAGAAGGAACATCATGTAGATAGTTGTATGAAGTGTGAAAAACTGCTTGATTGTGCACTGCGCGATGCTTACATCAAAGCTGTCTACGACAGTATGAGCAAAGGCAAAGGCGGAGGATTCGAGTTTTAATATTTTTCAAAATCCTTCATATTTTAGCAAGAGCATTAGAAATTTTGTCTCTGTCCAATAGAATACAATATTCTAAAGGACTAAGACATGAACAAAAAGTTCGACTTAAATAAAGCGTAGTGTTCTATACACTACGCCAGATCAAACCGATCAAGGTTCATTACTTTGTTCCATACTGCAACAAAATCATGAACAAACTTCTCTTTCGCATCATCTTGTGCATAGACCTCGGCTAAAGCACGTAACCTTGAGTTCGATCCAAAGATCAGATCAACACGTGTCGCAGTCCACTTGAGCTCTCCACTCTTTCTATCTCGGCCTTCGAAGAGGTCTGCTTCTTGGGATGTTGGCTTCCATTCTGTCGCCATATCGACCAAATTGACAAAAAAGTCATTGCTAAGTGCTCCTGGACGATCAGTGAAGAGACCGTGTTTGGTCTGTCCGAAATTAGTATCCAATACACGCATACCGCCTACAAGTACCGTCATCTCAGGTGCAGTCAATGTCAGCAGCTGCGCACGGTCAACCAACATCTCCTCTGCACTTACAGAATATTTGGTTTTTTGATAGTTACGGAACCCGTCCGCCTCCGGCTCAAGTACGGCAAAAGATACTACATCTGTCTGCTCCTGTGATGCATCGGTACGTCCCGGTGCGAAAGGAACACTTACATCATAGCCGGCATTTTTCGCAGCCTGTTCAATACCGGCACAACCACCAAGAACGATCAGGTCAGCAAGTGAAACCTTTTTTCCACCGGACTGCATACTGTTAAATGCACTCTGAATACTCTCCAGTGTACTTAATACAGTGCCTAACTGGGAAGGCTGGTTGACCTCCCAATCCTTCTGCGGTGCCAAACGGATACGAGCACCGTTCGCACCCCCACGCTTATCTGAACCTCTGAAAGTGGATGCTGATGCCCATGCTGTCAAGACCAGTTGTGAAACAGTCAAGCCTGAGGCCAGTATCTTGGATTTAAGGTCAGTAATATCCTTCACATCGATCAACTCATGATCTACTTCTGGTACAGGGTCTTGCCAGATCAATTCTGCATCCGGAACTTCAGGACCCAGGTAGCGTGAACGCGGCCCCATGTCACGGTGAGTCAGCTTAAACCAGGCACGCGCAAAGGCATCTGCAAACTCCTCTGGGTTCTCATGGAAACGTTTTGCTATCGGCCCATAGATCGGATCCATACGCAACGACATATCTGCAGTGGTCATAATGGTCTTGACATGTTTGGATGGATCATGGGCTGCCGGGGAGAGATCTTTTTGGGTCGGATTGGCCGGAGCCCACTGCCAAGCTCCTGCAGGACTCTTCTCAAGATTCCAGTCGTGTCCGAACAGCATATCAAAATATCCATTGTCCCACTTTATAGGATTTGGCGTCCAAGCCCCTTCGATACCGCTGGTAATGGTATCATCACCTTTACCGCTACCATAGCTGCTCTTCCAACCTAGCCCCTGCTCTTCAATGCCCGCAGCCTCAGGTTCTGGTCCCACATGCGCCGCATCACCTGCACCATGACATTTACCGAATGTATGTCCGCCGGCAACAAGTGCAACAGTCTCTTCATCATTCATTGCCATACGTGCAAAGGTCTCGCGAACATCTTGACCTGAAGCGAGCATATTTGGTTCGCCATTAGGTCCTTCAGGGTTAACATAGATCAGTCCCATCTGCACCGCAGCAAGAGGATTTTCCAGATTATGTTCACCACTGTGGCGTTTGTCTCCAAGCCACTCGCTCTCACTTCCCCAGTAGATATCCTCTTCGGGTTCCCAGATATCCTCACGCCCGCCGCCAAAACCAAAGGTTTTAAAGCCCATAGACTCAAGAGCAACATTTCCTGCAAGGATCATAAGATCAGCCCACGATATTTTGTTACCGTATTTTTGCTTGATAGGCCAAAGAAGGCGGCGTGCTTTGTCAAGGTTGGCATTGTCAGGCCAGCTGTTAAGCGGTGCAAAACGCTGGTTACCTGTTCCGCCGCCGCCACGACCGTCACCCATCCGGTAGGTACCTGCACTGTGCCATGCCATGCGGATGAAAAGTCCACCGTAATGCCCCCAGTCTGCCGGCCACCAATCCTGAGAATCGGTCATCAGAGAAGTCAAGTCTTTTTTGAGCGCATCGTAGTCAAGTTTTTTAAATGCTTCAGCATAGTTGAAATCCTCGCCCAATGGATTGGAAAGAGAAGAGTGCTGGTGTAGAATATCGAGATTGAGCTGGTTAGGCCACCAATCCTGATTCTACGTTCCTCCGCCGAAAGTGTGTTTAGGTTTTTTGTTATCAAACATGGAATCCTCCTTATAAGGTGAGAGTTTGAATGAAAGATGCCATGAGAGGCATCTAAGCCTATTGACGATTAGTAAAGATCTTCACGTTCAAAGTTCTTTTTCAAAATTCCTCTTAACATTTTAAGAAGAGTACAGCCTATTTTTGACCCTTCATGCATCATCATATCTATGATAGTTACAAATAAAATACTTAAAGTTAATAAATTTTATCAACAAATAAATTATATTATAGTTATTCTTAAAGGAAAATAATTATCCTTTAAGAAACTTATATTTTTTTAGATTTTTGTATTTCTTAAATTATTTACAATAAAACGCTTTTACATTTACATAAAAATTGATTTACTGTATTAAATGATAAAAAAGAGAAATTATGCCAAACAGAGACAGGCGTATTGAGCTATTAAACAAAGCCATCAGTGAAGAGTTAATGTAGAAAAGTTATCATTTTTTTCATTCAAGTCATGATATGATCATTGTCTATCAGACGACACAAGATTCTGAGCGGAATTTTTTAGTGATAGATCACCTGGTCAGATAAGATTAATTTTTCCATCTCCCTACTTTTTTGACGTTGTACTCTTTGCTCATTAAGATAATTCCAAATCTTTTTATTGTCAAACATAGACAGTAAGGCTTTTTTATAATTGCTGATATGCACATTTCCTTTGAAGTTGTGATTACTGTTTAGTGTAGCTGTCATGGTAATCCTTTATCATTTTAAACCACTGTAGCATTTTAGTATTACCTCTTTATTACCCAAATAAACAAACTGAATTACACTTTTCTACTTCACTGATGAGAGAAAAGGACTTTTGTAAGCACCCAAAGTGTTCCCGGAAGGCAAGTATACGCAGATAATAGCTTAAAAAATGTTCAACAATTTCCCTAAGGCTGTTTATGGGAATATTTGAGTTTTTTATTTGCTATAATTAATAGGAGTGTGCAAAGGAAAAGGATAACAGATCAAAACTACATCTTCTTTGGTGGAAGCTGTTTAGTTTGAGACAATGGGGACACACACTACCTTGATATGCATATTCTACGCTCCATGAAAAAGCCCATAATCTCTCTAAAGTGACAAATTACGCATAAAGTTTGAAGCGATGTCCGTACTTTTTTCTTTGAAAAACGCACCTGATCTTGGCACATATACTTTGTCTACAGCCTCATGAAAGAGTTTCAGCCACTGCTCAAATGCTTTTCTGCTGATACCTGCTATCTCAAAGTGCGGTGCCATGGGATGCCCCGTATAGCGATCATCACCCAATGCCACAAACGCCCAAAATTGACTTAGAAGTACAAGATGTTCTTCCCACGCTTCAGAGTGTATATCATCCCCTAGTTTCTCTATAAAAAATGGTCCGACTAAAGCATCATCAAGTACCATAGGGTAAAATGTTCTTACCAGTATTTCTATATTTTCATCGTTGATCGTATTTGCCAGTTCTGTTTGCATACTATACCTTTTTATATATATACCCATCAGTCACCATAACTATAAAATATCTATACTACTATATCAATCTATAGCTTATACATGAAATATAAATGGAAAAATAAAGAAGACAGGCTACTTTAGCTCTGTCCCTTTCTTTTTTCTTTTTTACAATCAATATGATTTTACAGTTTAAAATGTTTTACTCTCAATACAATAATCATGAATTAGATAGTGTCCTTAAAAGTTCGCAATTTCCAAACTCTTCGTATTCCTAAGCTGCACTTTGCAGCAATTCCTCACGCTTAATCATCACCAGTTCCAGCTTCTGTGGTTGGATATAACTTCTTTCTACCTCCCATTCTTCAGTGTATTCCATCAAATATGATGTCAGTAGTCTCAGGTAAGAATCTCTACTGGGAAAGATGCCTACTACTCTACTTCGTCGTCTTACCTCTTTGTTGAGTCTTTCTAATACATTGGTAGAA
>JANTHR010000061.1 GCA_024762315.1 Sulfurovum sp. | reverse complement strand
TGATTCTCTCACAGGTACAGGGAAAGATAATTTGACCTATGTGAAATCTGGTTCAGTAGTGCAAGACATCGCTACAGCGTGTGACTGTGCAGGTCTTACTGCGACCAATGGAAGTATATCCGGTACGGATGTAACGATAAATATGGGTACACTGACAGGTACAAATGCGACTGCTACTTCCAGAGGATGTGCATATATAGAGATGACGATAAAATAAGAATTAGTGCACAATTTCTTCACAGAAAAAAGTTAAACTGGGCAATGAGTTAGGAGTCTATATGAAATTTAAAATAATAGGTATGCTTTTGAGTTTAGTGGTATCTATACCTCTTTTTGCCTATCAGGAAATAGTAGTAGATCTTTCTGAGCAAAAAGCGTATGCAATTGAAGATGGATATGTTGTTTTTGAAGGGCGTATTTCATCGGGTAAAATGGGTAGAGAGACACCTAACGGTGAGTTCCGAATACTTCAAAAAAAACGCAAACATGTCTCAAACCTCTGGCCCAAACCTAACGGCGGAGCCAAAATGCCTTACATGATGCGTCTGACCAATAGTGGTATAGCAATGCATTTGGGGTATGTACCGAACAGACCGGCATCACATGGGTGTATCCGTCTTAAAAAAGGTTTTGCACAAAGAATGTACCGTTGGGCGAAGGTAGGAATGCCTGTTTATGTTGAAGGCAGGGCGAGTGATTACCTGGATGGACAGAGGTTTGCAAGGGATTATTATGGCGATGAATATGGAATCGTTGATTATCACGATTAATACTTTGTTAATGCGATAACAATATAATGAAGCACATTTAAAAAAAGGAAAACAGAATGAATAGAATAATACTGATCTCAATGGTAGCAGCTTCAGCACTTTTTGCTGATATGGCAACGGATATGGTTAAAGATGTAGCAGTTTCCAAAGCAAAGACACAAGCAAAAGAGGCAGTGATCAAGCAAGTTGCCGGTGATGACCCTGTAAAACAAATGGTAGTTAAAAAAGTAGCTGACAAGGTAGTGGGTGAGCCCAGCATGGCCGATAAAGTAAAAGGCGCAGTTGCCGATAAAGTTATGCAGGGAAATGCAGAAGGCAGCTCTAGTGTTGTGGACAAAGTTGTCAAAGGTGCTACCAAAACAAAAGAGCCGTCACTAAAAGATAAAGCGGTTGATATGGCTGCAGAAAAAGTAGTAGGTTCCAACCCGCTTAAAAAAGAAGCGGCAAAAGAGGCGATCAAGTCTTTAGCACATTAATTTTCCATAAGTAAAGGGGCTTCCCTTTACTATTTTTCACTTCTTTCGTAGGATCCATTTTTGCTCGTGTGGTGCACTATTGGGTTAAAGCCGGTTTGGAATTTTGAATAGCTGGTGCAAGATGATGAAGATGGGATGCTTCTATGTAGCGTTTTTCAGATTCCAGTTCTCTTATAGATTGTTCTAAAGTGCTGATTTTCCGTTCAATTGGCTCCAGAAGAAGTAGAATATTTTGTTTTTGAAGCTCATGTTCAAGGAGAGATAATTCAATATCTTCAATTTCAACGTGCAATTTCTCCAATGCTTCATTTCTGTTTTTGAGTATGTTTTCACGCTCTTTGGATGTATGCTGAAGATGGGTAAGTTCACTTTCAAGCTCACTGATCACTGCGGATTTTTGACACCACTCCTCTGTAAGTCTCTCAAGAAGGCGTAATGCATAGTCTACTTCTTTTTCAGTTAAGCGCAATGCATTGGCATGAGGCTCTTTTTCTTTATAAAGCAGTTCAAGCTGATGGCGTGCATTTTCTATTTTACGTGTACATGCATGAAGTTCTTGAGCATAAGCGTTTATATTCTCTTTATAAAGTGTATCAAGTGTACTAAGAGCCATGGTGACCTGTGCTTTAACATGTTCTGAAGCTTTTCTCTTGTGTGTTTCCGATGAAGTTTGCGGTGAAACTACCGGTGTAGACTGTGTGAATGAATCTGCCATGCCAATCTCCTATGAATGTGAAGCATTATTTTGTCTGTTTTGGCGCTTTTTTTGCAGGGCTTCTATTTTGGCTACAACTTGATTTTTGGTTCCTTCCTGCAGTTTACGTTCAAGATTTTCAATAGTATGTTTCAGTGAAAGTATCTCTTTCTCTTTCTCTGAGTCTTTTTTCAGAGACTCTTTTTCGTACTCTGCATTACGCTGATGTAATCCTATGATCTCTTTCTCTTTCTCCTGAATTAGGATATTTTTTTGATCGCACTTTCTTACATAAAAGGCATAAACACTTACTATAAGTAATATCAAAAAGAGTATGGCAAGATAAAGAGAAGTATTTTGAACCGGTTTTACTGCTGCATTTGCTGTATGTATGGCAAGCAGGGTTAGAAGTAGATATCTCATAAATCATTCCTTGTGATTATTGGTAGATATGGTAAGATATAATTCCTTAAGCATGGCTATATGTTGAACTGTGGATTAGACAGAGTAAAGGATCTCTTTTTATGACTGTACTTTCCTGAAACTCTTCAAAATTAAAACAATCACCATGAACTCAATGCCAACAAGTAAAAAATGCAAAAAATAGACTTGATCCTGGTTACTGACGATACCATAGTGGGTTATGATCTTATAGAAAAGATAGGAGATTCCCATACCCAGAAGATAGCCTAACTGTTTGGCTGTATCAAGTTTCGTTAACAGTGTATCTGTTTTAAGTAACAGTGTTTCTGCCCTGACAAGATAGGATCCGAAGATGAATGTGACCTGGTACCCGATATAGAGTATGAGTGCTGTCTGATAAGTGTAGGGATGCATCATGAAATAGAGCATGACCAGAAGCAGCACGGACTCCACGAAGAGGGAGATCCTGAAGAACCATTGCGTATTCAGGATGGTATGGTAAAGCCTTGCAACGATCAGCATGGCAACTGCAAGCAGCACACCGCCCAGCGAATAGATGGATGGTTCCAGAGGTGCATAGAGTGTAAAGATGGCTCCTACACTCAAGCCCAAAAAGAGGGAGTTGAAAAATTTATACCGGATGAACCAGGATGGGATAAGTGTCAGCATGGGGTATTATATCCTAAAAGCTGTATTTGATCTTGGCGTAAACTGATCTGCCTTCTGTTGCGTATCCGTATACTGACTGGTAGTCTTTGTCAAAGATGTTTCTTGCGTTGATGTTCAGGTCAAGGTCTTCAACGATCTTTGCGCCGAAGTTCAAGTTCCAGAGCGTGTAGTTTCCTGTTTGGACTTTAGGGTAGATCATCGTTCCTGTTATGGGATCATAAGCACCATTTCCATAATCTAAATCGGTTCTGTCTCCTATGTACTGAGCATTTATACCAAAATGCATATTACTGTCTGTGTAATAATCCAAAGATGCATTCAATACATCTTTGGGTCTTCGCATAAAGTCACTTCCATCATATTTTTCTGTTTTTATAAGGTGGGTATAGTTTGTAGATAATATAAGGTTGTATGGATCAAAAGTGTAACTACCTGCTACTTCAATACCTTCAAACTTAGATTCCCCATCCACATTGACATACTGTCCTGGTTGTCCCCAGACAGCAGAAGATTCATAGTCAATATAATCTTCTACTTTGTTGTTAAAATAGGTAATAGAGATCAGTTTTTTATAGCTTGCTGTGATATCAAAACCTTTTGTGTAGCTTGGTTTAAGGTCAGGATTTGTTTTTACATAGGTTGATGGAGCATACTGGTAAATGGTTGGTGCATCATAAGAGGTATAGTAGTTTGCAGATATCTTGAAGCCCTCAAGAAAGGAATGGTCATGACTTAGACCGATCTTATAGGTTGCTTTATTGCTAAAGGCATCATAATCATCGTATCTAAGGTTTGTTTCCAAAAGGGTATTGTCTGAGATACGATAAAGATTTGAGAAAAAGATCGCTTTGTTTATGTATGAGGATTGTGGTGAAAGTGAGAGTTCATCTTCAATTTCTTTATATTCTAGACCTAAAACAGCTTTTCTCTGAGTGTAACTATAGGCATTGATGAGTGAATATTCTGAAGTAGAAGCATTATAAAACGTTGGACCTTGACCATTGTAATAATCTTCTCTTGTGTATTCCCCTTTATTGGCATGGAGTGTTGCACTATAGTTGTCATATGTGAAATAGTAATCAAGGGTATAATTCTTTTGTTCAGAAGTAACATAACTTGTTGTATCGTTTGGATTCGGAGTATAAGAAACATCGCTACCGTCATATTGTGTATCAGTTTCAATATGATTAAAACTAAGATCTATTTTATTATTTTTATTAAAAACATATCCTAATTTCAGATTATATGTTTTGTTTTCATAAGCATCTTTTTCTGCATCTCTTGGAGCAAGTGCTGAGAACCCATCAGTTGTCAAATAAGAACCCATTGCCTGTACCATGAGTTTTTCATCTTTATAGGCAATGTCAGTAGAGACCTCTTTAGTGTTATAGCTACCATATCCTATGGTTGCAGAGCCATGTGTACCTTGTTTTGGTGTTTTAGTAATAATATTAATGACACCTGCTGAGGCATTGGAACCCCAAATACTACTTTGCCCGCCTTTTATGATCTCGATCTGTTCAATATTTGCAGTGCCAAGACTTTCTAAGTGTGCAGCACCATTTGGTGTACTTGGATCATTGAGTCTCATACCATCTAAAAGAACAAGTGTCTGTCCGCCTTCCATTCCACGTGTAAATATTGAAGCAGGTTGTCCCATACCACCACTTTTGGAAATAATCATACCTGATTCATGACTGATAGCCTGAGCAACGGTCTGATAGCCGTTTTCTTCTATCTCCTCTGCCGTGATGACCGTAACGTTGGAAGTGGTATCTTTGACGGATTGTGTGGTTTTGTTGGCAGAGACCACGGTGATAGGCTCAAGTGTTTCGTCTGCATAGACATTGCCTGTAAGTAAAAGTGCAGCCGCCATGAGGCTGAGTGTTTTTGTTGTCATTTAGTTTCCTTGTTTCGTAGGTCGGGGTGTCCCCACCCCGACGGTTTGTATATTTGATTGTTGTGTAAATTTAAATTTGCTCGTTCCCATGCTTTGCGTGGGAATGCATATTTAAATCTAATTCTAAAATAATGCTTATTAGCCCATCGCTAGATGAAAATAAGCACACTGTGTTTTTATTACCACCTAACGGTGGAATTGAATTTGGATGTAATTTATAGTGCTGTATGCATTCCCACGGAGACCGTGGGAACGAGAGAAGCTTTGCTTTATACGCGTTCTATTAAATGTGGAGGTGAGGTCTTGTACTCTTCTATTTTAAAGGCATATTTATGGTACTGAAAATTGCTGTCTGTGGTACACAACTTGTTCAAGGTCGAGTACATGGCAATGATCGCCAGTGAAAAGTAACGTCTGGTATAGCCTCTAAGATGTTTCATGGCGGGATTTTACACTATTTTAAATAAAACCGAGTATAATCACTTTAATTATTTTTTAGGAGATTTATAGATGGCAATTGAAACAGTTACATCCACAGATGAGTTTAAAAAACTGGTAGCAGAAGTTACTTCACAGGCAGGCTACAGAGAGCCTATGGCATTTGGTATCGCCAGAGTGGACAGAGGGCAGAAAAATGCAGAGAAAGTACTTCAGGCGAATTTCGGGCTGATAAACTGGGAAGAGAACTTCGGCTCGGCAGCAGTGTTTGTAAAAGCCCTTGAAGAGGCAAAATGTACGGTTGATTTTTCAGGAACAGAATTCGTGGCAACGATCAGTGATAACTTTGTAAGCAATGCCATGGCAGCTTTTGCTCCTTACCTTGCAGAAGCGACAGGAGAGGCACATAAAAATGTACAGGTGATCAAAACACTTGCGGATATGGAAGATATCGGTAAAGATTTCAGGATCGTATTTTTGTTCGAAGATGCGAATCCTCAAAGTGTAGAAGCGGTTTACCTGAAACTCTATGCACTCTCTTTAAGAAAAGCGGAACTTAGAAAGATCAATCTCAACGGCGCATTCGGAATTCTGTCCAATGTTGCATGGGTAGGCAATACGCCGTATGAGCTAGACTACCTTAGAGAAAATGAGATAGAGATGAAACTGAATGGCACCTATCCGACAGTGGATTCTGTAGACAAATTCCCAAGATTCCTCCAGCATGTGATCCCGGATGACAATACACGTATCCTTGAAGCATCCAAAGTAAGAATGGGTGCTCAATTGGCTGCCGGTACAACAGTCATGCCTGGAGCTTCCTACATCAATTTCAATGCAGGAACACTCGGTCCTGTAATGGTTGAAGGGCGTATCTCCAGTTCTGCGATCGTAGGTGCAGGTTCAGATGTTGGCGGGGGAGCAAGTATTCTTGGTGTGCTTTCGGGAACAGACGGCAACCCTATCAGCATAGGTGAGAACACATTGCTTGGTGCAAACTCTGTGACAGGTCTTCCTCTTGGTGATGCGTGTATCGTAGATGCTGGTATCACTATCTTGGCAGGAACGAAGATCAAGATCGCTCCTGAAGAATTGGAGAAGATCAAAGCTGCGAACCCTGAAGCAAAACTTGATAATAAAACAACATTCAAAGGTGAAGAGCTACAAGGTCTTAACGGTATCCACTTTAGACAGAACTCTCTTACAGGTGAGATCATTGCCAGAAGAAGTACAAGGGAAGTGAAGCTGAACGCTGATCTGCATTAGGCAATGTGGGGGTCAATTCCATATTGGTCCCTTTTTGGATGGGTAGATACGAATCTGCCCCTACGAGGAAATTAAAAAATGAATGATGATGATATTCTAAAAAAAGTCACGCTTCTTGGTATCTATAAAAAGAAGCCCGATGAGACACTCAATGATGTGATGCTTATGTTGGCCGATACGGGAATGTATGATCTCAAAGAGGCAAAACAGATTTTTAAACAGCTAAAAGCAGATAAATATTTGGTTGATGGGCAGCTGACCCTAAAAGGGATCACAGAAGCCAAAGCGGCGGAAGAGATGTTTAAGCAATAGTTTTTGTTATAATACTTTGTGTAAATTGCCTCTTGTTTAACTTGTGGTTTTGTTTTTCTCTTTACTTTCTGGAAAAGTAAAACAAAAGTCGTCTCTATTCTCGAATCGCTTCGCTTACAAGGTCGTTCATAGAGACAAGGCACACTTCGTGTGATTATATAAGGATTTATGAGTATGCGAGTTGATAAATGGTTAAGTGCGGTGAATGTGGTAAAACGTCGTACGATTGCTACAGATATGTTAAAGTCAGGTGTTGTATTTGTCAATGGGTTGAAAGCCAAAGCTTCTAAAGATGTGAAAGTCGGAGATAAAGTTACGATAGAATACCTTAAAGGTGCGAAGTCCTATGAGGTGCTTCAAATACCGACAACCAAGACGATTCCAAAGAGTCAAAAAGAGGATTATGTTAAGGAGCTCTAAATGAATATCAAACAACAATTTGAAAAACTATTTAACAATGAAATGACCACAGAAGAGGCACGGAAATTTCTCATAGACCTTTATGAAAAAGGGGAGAGTGGATCAGATATTGCTGCTGCCGCATCAGTGATGCGAGAACACTCCATAAAACTTCCTCTCTCGAATGAGCTTAGAGAAAAAGCGATCGATGTTGTTGGTACAGGCGGAGATAAAAGCGGTTCTTTTAACATCTCTACAACGGTTTCATTGTTACTGGCTTCTCTAGGTTGCGTTGTAGCCAAGCATGGAAACAGGAGTATCACTTCGGACTCAGGTTCTGCCGATGTGCTTGAAGCCTTGGGGATCAATCTGAATCTTTCAGTAGAAAATCAGATCAAAATGCTTGAAGAGACAGGGTTTACCTTTATCTTTGCCATGAACCATCATCCTGCAATGAAGCACATTATGCCTATACGAAAATCTATCAATCATAGAACGATCTTCAATATTTTAGGGCCTCTTACCAACCCGGCAGGGGCAAGAAAGTACCTCTTGGGTGTATTTGACCCGGCATATATTAAACGTATGGCTGAGGCACTGCTTGAACTTGATACCAAAAGAGCTTATGTAGTAAGCAGCCATGACGGAATGGATGAAATTTCACTTGCGTGCAACACCTCTTTTGCCTATGTAGAAGCAGGACGCATTAGTGAGGGTGAGATAAATCCTGAAACCATAGGTTTTAAACGTGCCCCCAAAGAGGCGATCTTGGGTGGGGATGCAACTTTTAATGCAGGAATAACAAGAGATATCTTCTCAGGTGAGGAGAACGGGCCCAAAAGGGATATTGTTGTATTGAATGCGGCATTTGCACTGTTTGTAGATGGTAATGTAAGAGATATAGAAGAAGCCATAGAGATGGCAAAAGAGGGGCTTGACAGCGGAAAAGCCAGAGAGCATTTGAATAAAATAGCTAATGTAAGTCAGAAATTAGCATAGGGGAAACTCCCTACGAGGTATAACTATGGAAATAACCGCGTCATTATCTGAATTGGATAAAGTAGTTACATATCTAGATGAGATCCTTCCTTCTCATGCTATAGTCTTTCTCCGTGGAGATCTTGCAGCAGGTAAAACTACTCTTACGCAAGCTATTGCAAAAGCAAAAGGCATTGAGACAGAAGTAACTTCGCCTACTTTTTCCCTGCAGCAGTGTTATGGTGCAAAGGACGGTACACATCTGTATCATTATGATCTTTATCGTTTGGATCATGAAGAGTTCATGCAGATGGGACTCTTTGAAGAGTTTGAAAAAGAAGGTTGGCATATGGTTGAATGGGGGTCTGATGAGCTTAAAGCCTTTTTAGAGGGTGTAGGGTATAATGTTGTCACAATAGATATTGAACCCACTCCGAACGGAAGAAAATATAAGATCAAATACGACTAGTTGGCTGGGCCGGCTGTTGAAGTTGTCGCAGTGACTGCGTAGTTTTTTGGGTTTTGCTCAAAGAATGTTCCAACAAATAGACTACAGGATAGAGAATTAATGCATACACTTGAAGCAAAAAACCTTGCTAAGACCATTAAAAAGACCAAGATAGTACATGATATTTCTCTTATGGTGAAAAGTAAGGAGATCGTAGGTCTACTGGGACCCAACGGGGCAGGTAAGACAACATCGTTTTATATGGTATGCGGACTTACGGGGGCTACGGAAGGAGAAGTATTTTTAGATGAAGAAGATGTTACTTCTCTGCCGCTAAGCAAAAGAGCTCAGATGGGTATAGGCTATCTGCCCCAAGAATCAAGCATATTCAAAGACCTTACGGTGGAAGAGAATCTTCTTATTGCAGCAGAGGCCTTGAACCTTAAAGAGGAAGTGAGACAACCTCGTATTGAAAAACTGCTGGAGATCTTCAATATCGAACCTATCAGAGCACGTCTGGGGATACGACTAAGCGGCGGAGAGAGAAGAAGAGTGGAAATTGCAAGGGCTTTGGTAGGTGAGCCAAAATTCTTACTGCTGGATGAGCCCTTTGCGGGGGTTGACCCTATTGCTGTTATTGATATACAGAGTATTATTAGACAGCTTGTAGAACTTGATATGGGTATACTTATTACTGACCATAATGTACGGGAAACACTCGGCATTTGTGACAGAGCTTATGTCATGCGAAGCGGTGAAATGTTGGCCAGCGGTACGAGTGATGAAATAGCCAATGATGAGAATGTCCGTAAATACTATTTGGGTGAGCATTTTAAGTTTTAAGTAATGCCCCTCAAAAATATCAAAAAACTCCTGGATCAGGAAGTTGCAGCCCGAAATAACAATCTTGAACTCTCTTATGAAAAACCCGATCCCTTATTTGTAGCTTCTAAATATCAAAATGAAACAATAGCCCTTATTTGCGCCCTGTTCGCTTATGGCAATGCCGGACTAATCGTTAAATTTCTGGACAGCCTGGATTTTTCTTTGCTTGATAGTACTGAAGAGACCATAGAAAAAGAGTTAGCGTCCCACTATTATCGTTTTCAAAAACATGAAGATGTAATAGCTGTTTTTATAGCTTTAAAACGATTAAAGCAGATCAACAGTATAGAAAATATTTTTTATGAAGGATACAAAAAAGAGCATAATGTCTTAGACGGATTATGGCAATGTATAGATACACTGAAAAAGGTGTATCCTTATCAAACACAAGGATATGATTTTCTTGTAGGTTCCACACCCAGGAGAATGAGCAGTGCAGGGACATATAAACGTTATATGATGTACTTGCGCTGGATGGTACGTAAAGATAAGTTAGATATGGGCTTATGGTCAAAAATAGATAAAAAAGATCTGTTGATGCCTTTGGATACCCATACATTCAAGATGTCACAAAAACTGGGACTCCTAAAACGGAAGAGTTGCGATATGAAGGCTGTTGTGGAGCTGACAGAACAGTTTAAAAAATGGGACAGCAGTGATCCAATCAAGTATGATTTTGCACTCTATCGTATAGGGCAGGAAAAAATAGAAATTTAACAGATATGATTAATCGGCTATTTAGCAGATTTTGAGTAAAATACAAGCAAATTATTATAAAGAGGATGTTTCATGGAAGGTGTATTTACTTACCTTGGCGGTATTTTCGGAGAACACAACCATTCAGTGGTACTTGTTGCCCATTTGCTTTTAGTGGCAGTTATAGTACTGCTTATTGCAAAAATGGCAACGAAAAGTCTTAGAGCCGTGCCAAACGGTACGCAAAATGTTATGGAGTCCTACCTTGGCGGTGTGATCGCTATGGGTAAAGATGTTATCGGTGAAGAGCTTGCAAGAAAGTATCTTCCGCTTGTAGCTGCAGTTGGTATGTTCATCTTTGTTTCAAACGTGATCGGTATTATTCCGGGGTTTGAATCACCGACTTCAAATATTAACGTAACATTGCCTTTGGCACTGATGGTATTCTTCTACTACAACTATGAGGGTATCAAGAAAAACGGTGTAGTGCATTATTTTGCGCATTTCGCCGGTCCTGTTAAACTGCTTGCTCCGCTGATGTTCCCTATCGAGATAGTATCTCATATTTCAAGAATCATCTCTCTTAGCTTCCGTTTGTTCGGTAATATCAAAGGGGATGACCTTTTCTTATGGGTACTTCTTATGCTTGTACCGTTCATTGCGCCGCTTCCGGCATATCTGTTACTTACATTCTCTGCATTGTTACAGACATTCGTATTTATGATCCTTATTTACGTATATCTTGCAGGTGCAGTTGCGGTAGATGAAGAGCATGAAAAAGCACCAAATCCTGTAGCCGATACAATGGGTGCCGTATAGATAACTTATGAGGCTGGAGGATAGATCACTCGGTTTCGTTATCAATTTTCTTTTAGGCGTTGCATGGGCAGCTGTGCTCATCGGCGCGGTTTCTTCTTTTCTTTCTTTTTATCAAAATAGTTTTTTATTTGCTCTTGTTTCTGCTTTAATAGGTGCAATACCCGGTATGATAGGGGTGCTTTTTCTTGAGTATATCATTATGAGTAGAGAGAAGTATGAAGAACTTAAAAAACAGACAAAACTACTTCAGCAACTAGTGGCACAAAAAGAAAAAGATTCTTAAATGATCGCTTATGCTGTTACAGACCCTTCTACTTTGGATTTCAATCATTTGGATTCTGATCTGCAAAGATTTTCCCGGAAAGCTTCCATGATCGTTTATCGCGATAAAGCCAATGCGGATTATGATGTAAAAGCCATTGATTTCGTAGAAGCAGCTAAGACATTTGATTTTGAAAAAGTTTTGGTGCATGGAGATCGTATCTTGGCAGAAACTGTTAAAGCTGATGGGGTACACTTGGCAAGCACTCAACTTGACACCATACCTGACGCCAAAGCCAGGAACCTCTTTGTTGTTGTAAGTACCCATTCATTGAAAGAAGTTCAGGAAGCAGAAGCACTAGGTGCAGATATGGTTGCTTTCAGTCCCATTTTC
>JANTHR010000060.1 GCA_024762315.1 Sulfurovum sp. | reverse complement strand
GCTATTGTTATGCCAAATCTTGTACCCCCTGTAAGTAGCAAAGAAGAAGTGATCGCCTATAAACAGCGTATTATGGATGCTATAGGAGACGAAAATTTCACTCCTTATATGACGCTCTTTTTCAAACCAAGTTATGACAGAACTTTTTTAGAAAGCGTAAGAGAGGTGATCACTGCGATCAAACTCTACCCTGCAGGGATCACCACCAATTCCGAAGGCGGAGTGAGCGGTTTCGATGTCGAAGAGTTGAGGCCTGCTCTTGAAGCAATGAGTGAGCTGAACATCCCTCTGTGCGTGCATGGGGAGACCAATGGTTTTGTCATGGACAGAGAAGCTGAGTTTGTCTCTATTTATGAAAAACTCGCAGCTGCTTTTCCTAAACTCAAGATCATCATGGAACATATTACGACCAAAGAGAGTGTAGCAGCACTCGATAAATTTGACAATCTTTATGCTACTATCACCGTGCATCACCTTCTCATCACGCTGGATGATGTAGCCGGCGGCATGCTGCAACCGCATCTCTTTTGCAAACCGATCGCCAAGCGGCCTGAAGACAGAGAAGCTTTACTGAAGGTTGCATTGGCAGCCCATCCCAAGGTCATGTTTGGCTCAGACTCAGCGCCACATCCAAAACATGCAAAAGAAGCTTGCGGTTGTGCAGCCGGTGTATTTACGGCACCCATAGCCCTGCAACTTTTAGTTGAGCTTTTCGAAGAGCATGAAGCATTGGAGAATCTGCAAGCTTTCATCTCGACCAATGCACAACATATCTATGACATCGCACCACTTGATAAAACTGTCATTTTGAAAAAGAAACCCTTCAATGTACCTGCAGAATACAATGGCGTAGTACCTATGTATGCATCTGAGCAAATCGCCTACAGTATTAAGGAGGCGGCTCTTGGATAACAGACTTAAGGAGTTTGAAAAAGGACATGTCGCTTTTCAAAAAGTAAAATTTAAAAAGAGTAAAGATCGTTTTAAAAAACTGGTTGAAGAAGGTCAAAACCCTAAAGCACTTTTTATCGGCTGCAGTGATTCCCGCGTTATGCCGGCTATGATCACAGGAAGCAAACCCGGAGATCTTTTCATTGTAAGAAATATTGGAAATTTTGTCGCACCATTTAATCCCAATGCTGACTATCATGCCACTGCTTCAGCCATAGAATATGCGACAAGCGTTCTGGAAGTTTCAGACATTATTGTCTGCGGACATTCGCATTGCGGGGCGATAGAAGCGCTTTATAAAGATATCAAACAAAATCCTGAGAATATCCACACGCTCAAATGGTTGGATTTGGGGCAGGAGGCAAAAAAAGTCGCCACACTTGCCTATAAAAACGAATCCAAAGAGAAAATACTGCGTTATACAGAAAAAATCTCTGTGGTCTATCAGATCGATAATCTTCTTACCTACCCGGGTATTCAGCGAAGAGTTGAAGAAGGCACACTTTTCCTGCATGCCTGGTATTATGATATGGAGAGTGGCGATATAGAGTATTATGATGATGATAATTATGAATTTAAGCCACTTATACAAAAGTAATAATATAGTATAATATAAATTAATCTTAAAGGAGGGTAATATGATCGCAAACAGCATTGAAGCGCTTATAGGCAACACCCCGTTGGTAAAGATCAATTCACTGTCCAATGAAACCGGCACAACGATCCTGGGTAAATGTGAATTTATGAATCCTACATCATCGGTCAAAGACAGGATCGCCCTTAATATGATCAACAAAGCCATAGAGTCAGGCAAAATCGGTAAAGAGACGACGATCATTGAACCTACCAGTGGGAATACAGGCATAGGGCTCGCCGCTATCTGTGCAGAAAAAGGACTTAACCTTATCCTTACGATGCCAGATTCCATGAGTATAGAAAGACAAAAACTGCTTACTTACTTAGGAGCCAAACTTGTATTGACTCCTGCTTCCCTTGGGATGAACGGATCTATTGAAAAGTCACATGCATTACAAAAAGAGTTAAAAGATGCCATTGTGCTACAACAATTTCAAAATCCGGATAATCCGGATATACATAGAAAAACCACTGCCGTAGAAATACTCAATGATACAAACAACAATGTTGATATATTTATTGCCGCGGTAGGAACGGGAGGAACACTCACAGGAACATCAGAAACACTTAAAGAGAAACTTCCTTCTATGAAGTCTATCGCCGTTGAACCTGCAACTTCGGCTGTATTGAGCGGTGGTACGCCCGGCCCACATAAAATACAGGGGATAGGCGCAGGGTTCATTCCGGATATCCTCAACACTGCTATTTTTAATGAGACCATCGCTGTAAAGGACAGTGATGCTTTTGCAATGGCAAGAAAAGTAGCTAAAGAAGAAGGTCTTCTTGTAGGTATATCTGCCGGAGCCAATCTATTTGCCGCTTACCAAACTGCCCTAAAACCTGAAAATAAAGGTAAAGTGATCGTGACTATCCTTTGTGATACAGCAGAGCGTTATCTCTCTACTGAACTGTTTGATGCCTAAGGGATAAAAATTGCCTCTTCTTCTGGAAACGATCAAAATAGAAGATGGGGACATACATGATCTTTCTTACCATCAGACACGCTGTGACAGAAGTAGACATGAACTCTTTGGTTCAATAGATACATTAGATCTTTTGTCTGCCATTCAGGCACCTACAAAAGGAATCTATCGCTGTCGCATTCTCTACAATGAGAACATACATTCCATTGATTACCTCCCCTACACAGCAAAAGAGATACATACATTAAAAGTCATCCCTTCAAATATTGTGTACGATTACAAATATGCCAACAGAGAGGCATTGGATACTCTGCTTCAAATGCACAGTGACGTAGATGAGGTCATTATAGAAAAAGAAGGATATTTGACAGATACGACCATTGCAAATATCGCTTTTTATAATGGGAAGCAATGGATTACACCAGCCCGACCACTCCTTGAAGGTACCATGAGGGCAAAATTACTCGAGGAAGGATTTCTTCATAAAAAAGAGATAAAAAAAGAAGATCTGAAAACCTACACACACGTAGCTTTAATGAATGCTATGCTAGGATTTAAAATTCTGAATCACTTTAAAATTAAAACATAAAAGAGAAACCATGACGATCAACCTTTTTCAGACTCCTGAATATAAAGCCCTTATAGAAGAACATCTAGAAAAAACCATTGGTTACCTGTTTACTAAAAATCAAGAATTCGCACTTGCCTGTGAAATAAAATATGTCAGTTTCAATCCTGAACTTCCTTCAAATATACAGGAGACTTTTCAGGAAACGGTACTTTTTATTTTAGGTGGATATACATTTGAAACCGCAAAACTGGAAGATGGATATTTCTCTTTTGAAGCAGGATTTGGAAGCGAGAATTTTGGCTCAACGGTATCTATGCCTCTGCTGGCAATAAAACAACTGTTTGTCGATGACCATCCTATTGTCTTTAATCTTGCTCGCCCTATCGATAAAGAGAAATCTCATAAAAAAAGTTCTATGGAAGCCCTGCTCAATAATCCGGAAAATAAAAAGCTTCTTAAAAAAAAGAAGCTCTGATCTCTTTTAGCATTGCCCTGCCAAAATGTAGTCTACTACATTATCTACATAAGCATTATGCCTGTTCTCTTTTGAATACACAATGTAGAATTTACGTGTCATCGTATATCCTCTGAGTTTTGCCTCAAAAAGTTCACCCTTGCTAATTTCATCTGCAACTGCATGTTTTGAGATAATGGTTACGACCGGCTTGGCAGAATCTTTTTTACTTCTTTTGATCGTTTGCAATACTGCTGTCGTATTGCTTACTTCACTTAAAACATCAAAACTCTTGCATGAAACGCCCAGCTCATCAAATACTTCTGACACTATTCGTCTGGTATGAGAGGCCTCTTCACGGCAGATCCACCGGTATTCATAGAGATCTTCTGTTTTAACGATTTTAGGGATGGGAACATTACTTACAAGAATAAGTTCATCTTCAAGCCACTCTCTGTAGATAAGGTCATTGTCCATGATCGGTGACTCGATAAGTCCGACATCCAACTTCCTGTCTTTGAGTTTTTGTACAATATTTTCACTCATATCAATGCTTAAATTCACATCATTATTGATCGTTTCACTCATCGCGTTTAGACATTCACCAGGGATGACATAGGTCCCGATAGTATAGGATGCACCCAATCTAAAAGTCATCTTTTTGTTGATGATCCTAAGAATATCTTTTTCTGAAGCATTGATCTCTTTTTCCAGTCTTGCTGCTATCTTGTAAAGTTCCTCGCCCTCACCTGTAAGTTTAATACCATTCTTTTTACGTTCGATGATCTTGCATCCAAGATATTTTTCAATAAATTTTATCTGCTGTGTTACTGCAGGCTGAGATATGCCCAGTTTGGCTGAAGCTTTGGAAAAACTTCTTTCTCTGGCAACAGTTAAAAAAGTTTCTAACTTTACAAAATCTTTTAGCATTACTTCCCCTTATTATTTTATATAGAAAATCTAACTAATTTATATTGTAACAAATTATACTTAACTATCCATAAGGCCTCCTTATTAATTTTAAATAATTCATTTTTCTTATAGTACAATAACGAGCGCATCTTAATTATTTTAACGATATAATATCTACTATATAGGAGAGTAATGAATTTATGGAACAGATATTAAATGGTCTTAACCCATCGCAGCGTGAAGCGGTTGAACATATTGATGGCGCAATGCTTATTCTTGCAGGTGCAGGGAGCGGAAAAACAAAAACCCTGACAGCCAGACTTGCCTATCTTGTGGGTGAGATCGGTATAGATCCTGCCAATACACTCACACTGACCTTTACCAATAAAGCCGCCGCTGAAATGAGAGAACGTGCACTGAAACTCATGCCCCAAAAAGTCTCCTACCCTCCACTCTTGTGTACATTTCATAAGTTCGGTCTGCTTTTTTTAAAATTCCATATTGAAAAATTGGGACGCAATAACACCTTTGTCATCATTGACAGTGATGATAAAAAACGTCTTTTACGTTCCATCGCGAAAGAATTGAAAATAGATCTTAACATTTCGTTCATTGCTTCGGAGATCTCAAAATATAAAAACTCATTGCTTACACCGGAAGTGGTCATCCAAAAAGCAGAACTCCCTGACTATAAAAAAGTAGCAAAAGTCTACGAACAATACCAGGCAAATATAGAGGAGAATAATCTTGTTGATTTTGATGATCTCCTTATGCTTACCTATAAGATACTTGATGAAAATGATGAACTGAGAAAAGAGACCAGCAACAGATACAAATACATCATGGTTGATGAGTATCAGGATACCAATGAACTGCAATTCCGTCTTCTTGAACATCTTTGCTCTGAGCATGAAAACCTCTGTGTTGTAGGGGATGATGACCAGAGTATCTACGGCTGGAGAGGTGCGAACATCCGTAATATTTTAGAGTTTGCAGATAATTTCAAAGAGACAAAGGTAGTGAAACTTGAAACGAATTACCGTTCTACAGAACCCATTTTAAAAGCTGCCAATACACTCATAGAACACAACTCCACACGTTTAGGGAAAAAACTTACTTCCCATAAAGGAGCAGGCAATGACGTGAAACTGCTTCATTCACTTGATGAGTCCATGGAAGCCAAAGCCATTGCACACCAGATACATAAATTATTGGACGAAGGGGCTGACCCTGATGAAATAGCTGTACTTTACCGTATCAATGCACTTTCACGTTCACTTGAAGAAGGATTCACCAAGGAGGGATTGGCATTCAAACTCATAGGCGGCATGCGTTTTTATGAACGTGCAGAGATCAAAGATATTATCTCTTATTTTAGAGTACTTGCCAATCCTCATGATGATTTTTCGCTAAAACGCATTATCAATAAACCTAAACGAGGAATCGGTAAAGCCTCTATAGACAAACTTGAAAAAGCTGCTTTTGATGCACACCTTTCACTCTATGGCTACATAGAACAAAGTGTCAATGGCAAACTGCCTTCAGTGGTCAGCAAAAAAGTAGCTGCAGCGCTTACTCAACTGGTTGAAGATATCACTGTTTTACAAGAGGAGACAAAAAGTTCTCTTGGAAACTTCATTACTCTTTTTGAAGAACGCATCAAACTTAAAGAGCATTACGCAGGTATGGTTGATGGCTTTGACCGCATTTTGAACATTGATGAATTCTACGGATATTTTAGAGATGCCGTCATCAAAAATCCGGACCTTACTCTGGAGGAATTCCTCAATGACATCTCTTTGCAAAGCGACCAGGACCAAATAGAGGAAGATGCCATTACCATCATGAGTATCCATGCGGCAAAAGGACTGGAATTTGAACATCTCTTTGTCATAGGTCTGGAAGAGGAGTTCTTCCCGCTTCTTGGAGAAGGATGCAATATGGAAGAGGAACGTCGTCTTGGCTACGTAGCGATCACTAGAGCCAAGTCCGACCTGACCCTCTGCTATGTTGACAGCCGCTTTTATAAAGGTCGCCGCAAGATGATAGACAAAAGCCGTTTCCTTGGGGAAGCCGGACTTATTCAGGATGCCAGCCTTAAGATCACCAAAAGTTCAGCCTTTAAAAAAGGGGACCTCGTCAAACATAAGATCTTTGGGATAGGACGTGTACAGGCAGCCAACAAATCAGGCAAAGAGTATAAACTGCTCATTAATTTCGGGGGGAACAAAAAAGAGATACTCAGCTCTTTTGTGCAATCGATTTAATAAATGAGGAGTGAAGAGTTCATTATGAACCGTCTTTTTGTCGTCAACAAACCGATATTTCGTACTTCCAATGGTTACATGGGTTATGTAAAACGTAAATACAACACCAAAAAAGTGGGTTTCTCCGGTACCCTTGACCCTTTTGCTACCGGTTGCCTCATTGTAGCGACAGGACAGTACACCAAACTCTTCCAGTACCTCAATAAAACACCAAAGATCTATAGGGCAACACTCTGGCTTGGTGCCAACTCACCCAGCCTTGATATCGAGAAGATAGACAGCATCAAAGAGGTTGAAGTATTCTCCAAAGAAAAGATAGTCGAGGTACTTGACTCTCTCAAAGGAGCGCTTACCTACTATCCTCCCAAGTTCTGTGCAAAAAAGGTGGATGGCAAAAGAGCCTATGAACTGGCACGAGAAGGTAAAGAGGTCAAACTCAAAACCATTACCTCTACCATTTACGCTATAAAACTTCTTAACTACAACCACCCCTTTGTACATTTTGAAGCCACAGTGAGCGAGGGAACCTATATCCGTTCTCTAGGTGCTCTCATTGCAGATAAGTTGGGAGTGGACGGCACACTCTCCAGCCTCCATCGGGTCAATGAGGGAGAATTTTATTATGACAATGAAAAAGCCATCAACCCATTTACGCACCTAGCCATTGCATCCAATGTTTATACAGGAGATGAAGCGTATTTGGAATTAGGTAAAAAACTCTCTATAGAATATTTTGAAACCAAAGAGGACGGCATTTATCTCATTGAAACCAAAAACTTTTTCAGTATTATAGAGATAGCCGGCAATGAAATAAAATATCGGTTTAACCGAATCCCCAAATTTGAAGAAAATTAACTTTTCTTTCTGTATCTTCTTTGATGCAAAGAAAAAGCGGCTACATTGATCATAAGATAATGTGCAAGCGGATATTTGGATGATAATAATTTCAATTCTTATAGCTCAATAAATACTATGACACCGTATGGATATGCTATGATTTCTATAACGGAAAATCCTCTATAATTGAAAGGCTCCGTACAAGCGGAAGAGCATAAAAACTGGCAGGATCATAGAGTATTATTGTGTTTTAGAAAGAGTCTTTATGTTATTATGGCCCAATTTAAAATTAAAATCGTTTGTCACGAAAGAGGAAACATATGCAGAAGGACACAATTATGACTACGCTGGATAGACATTATGAGCAGGTTGAAAAGATCATTCTCTCACGGCAAGACCCCATAACGGGTCTTTTACCCGCGAGTACGTCCATCAATGCTCATGGTGACTATACAGATGCATGGGTCAGGGACAATGTCTACAGCATTCTTTCTGTCTGGGGACTTGCTCTGGCATACCGAAAACATGATCCTGATCATTACCGAGCCTATCTTTTGAGTCAAAGTGTGGTCAAACTAATGCGAGGATTGCTGCTGTCCATGATGCGTCAATCTGATAAAGTGGAAACTTTCAAACATTCCCTCAACCCTATTGATGCGCTCCATGCAAAATACGGAACAAGGACAGGTTTACCCGTTGTGAGTGATGCGGACTGGGGACATCTTCAGCTCGATGCAACCTCACTCTTTTTACTTATGATCGCACAAATGACAACATCGGGACTACAAATAGTCTTTACGATTGACGAAGTCAATTTCGTACAGAATCTAGTCCACTATATCAGCCGGACTTATTGTACGCCCGACTATGGTATCTGGGAACGCGGCCATAAGATCAACCGCGGTTCTACAGAGATAAACTGCAGCTCGGTCGGCATGGCAAAAGCCGCGCTTGAAGCAATGGATGGATTAAATCTTTTCGGGGACTCGCGTAGCCAGGAAGCCATGATCCACATCGTAGCCGGAGACGTGGCACGTTCGAGCTTTACCCTGCATAGCTTCCTGCCGCGTGAATCGACATCCAAAGAGACTGATGCTTCCCTTTTGAGTATCATCGGATATCCAGCCTATGCCATCGAAGATGAGGAACTGGTTCAAAGGACACGGGAAAAGATCATCAAAAAACTTGCAGGCAACTACGGTTGCAAACGTTTCCTTCTCGATGGTCACCAGACAAGCATCGAAGATGAGTCACGTTTGCATTATGAACCTTCAGAATTGCGTAAATTTGAACATATCGAGTCGGAATGGCCGCTCTTTTTTACCTATCTTCTTCTTGATGCATTGATGCGTCATGATACAGAAGCCATCGAACATTGGAAAAATAAACTTGAACCACTCTTTGTGGAAGAACACGGTCAGAAGCTTCTTCCTGAACTCTATATCGTTCCTGAAGAGCTTATCGAAGCTGAAAAACAAAATCCCGGCAGTCAAAAACGCATACCCAATGAAAATATTCCTCTTGTATGGGCACAAAGCCTCTATATGGTTTCAGAAATGATACTTGATGGCATATTGCATCCAAACGATATCGATCCGCTTCAGCGAAGAGAGCGCATAGGGCTTACTCGCAATAATATTCCGCTTATACCTGTACTTGCAGAAAACAAAGCAGTCAAACAACAACTTCTTAGTATGGGATATCATAGTGAAACACTTGAAGAAGTTAAACCCGTAAAGGTTTTACACGCCTCCGAACTCTCACGTGTACATACTATACTTGGTCAGAATGCAAAGCTTTCTCTGAGTGGAAAACCCCTGATGGTCGCACGTACCATTTCCACTTCACGACTTCATCTCCTTGCCGGGAAAGAAATAGTCTTCCTGCCCTATTATTTCAATCCGAACGGATTTTACTTCAGCTATGATGACAGACTGCTTGTCGAACAATTCAAGTCGTCATTGAAATTTTTAGCTAAATATTGGAATCATCCGGGTCAACCCATTATTCCTTTCCTCGTCAGAGAAGACATGCTCCTTGATCAAAACAACGCAACACTTTTTAAATTTCTAGAAGATATTCAGTCCGGAAAATGTGCATCACACCAGGTCAGGACGGGGCCACTTGCCGTGTTGGTAACAATGGCAGAAAAAGAGCGTATAGATGACCTTCATGGCATAACGCTCAAAGATCCGGAATTCAAATCCGACAATAGACCATTTTGTACGCTTCCCACAGATACACTCATAAATAAGCCTTTGACAGCAGAACAACTGCATGAACTTGAAAGCCAATATGATGATACATTGATTTATGCACTGCTGCATGATACCAACCTTCATATACAGGTCAATGCCCTTATACAGCTTTGGCAGCGCAAAGGGTCTGGGTTCGAACTGACTGTAGACAATGCACCAAAAACACTCTCATTGATTGCAGATGAACTATATGAGTGCGCAATCCTTTATCACAACTGGTCCATTATAAGACGTATTGCAGATATCTCCGGTAAATATGACGATCGTCTGGAAGATGTGCTTTTAGATATAATCATAAGGCAAAAACAGCTTTCTGTCGGTCATGCATTTGACGAAAAAGCTATACTTTCCAAACCTATGGAGAGTACGGCGATCATGAGAACGATCAGTGAATTCAGTGGTAGCAATGCAGCCGAAAATGTGCTTACCCAGGAGATCATGCTGCATCTTGGGCATCTTATCCATACAGAACCTGCATTTTTCAAACAGATCCTGACTCTGAGGACCTGGCACTTCATACAGCTTCTCGTCAGACAGATCAAACGGGAAAAAAAGCTCTCTATTGGTAATGCCTATGAAGTCCTGCTTTCGCTTGCACCATATGATATTTATGAACGTTTACGTTCTGTCCTTAATGCATTCAGTCAGGATAAAACATTGGTTGCGCAGGATAATCTCCATGCTTCAGGAACCCCCGACCCCGATTCCATCAAAACGACACCCATGAGTCTTGAGAAGCTGGATATAGAAGATTGGATGGAATGGCGGAAAAAAAGCGGGATGCTGGGCCGTCTACCCAAAAATACACAAAAAAAGGTCTGGTACATGCTGCAGCAATGTAATGGGATCATCATTGGGGATCGTTACAATATTCTCAATCGTATGGGCGTGGAGCATACATACGATTCAACAGCAGGCGAACAGAGTTTTGAACTTGAATTTGATGCCATACTGCAGAGGATACCGGTTCCGGAGTATCGTCAACTCAATATCGAAGCGATCGAAAGTCTTGCCTGGCTGTTTGAACAAAACCCGACATTTCATCTGGATGATGATTTGATCCTTGATGTATTGATCGGGCATGCAGTGAGGATATACTGGAAACACAATCACGCTATGGACGATTACAATGAGCAGCGCAAAGAAGCTTGGGAGACATTCTATCGTCTTTCGCCCCAAGAAACACAAAAGGCTTTTGTCGAAGCTTTTAAGTACCTGCTTGACAATGATAGTTTTGATCAATAACCCGAAGGAGGAGGAAATATGATATTGGCCGGTGATATTGGTGGAACCAAAACCAACCTTGCCCTCTATGAAATTAATGCAGAGACACCCAAAGTAAAGGTACAGCACCAATTTGTCAGCCGTGAACATCAAAGCCTGACAGATGTGATCAAAGCCTTTGAATTACAAACATCGATATCGCAGTCCGAAATCAAGGCAGCCTGTTTTGGTATCGCGGGTCCCGTTATAAACGGCCGCTGCCGCACGACCAACCTGCCATGGGACATAACGACCCAAGCTCTCCAGGAATACCTTGGTACCCAAAAAATAAAGCTGCTCAATGACCTGGAATCTACTGCTTACGGTATGCTCTATTTGAAGGATGAGGAATTTGTCCAGATCAATCCCAGCGGCAGAAAAACTGAAGGCAACCGTGCAGTCATTGCTGCTGGCACGGGTCTGGGTGAAGCACTGCTCTATTATGATGGTACAGACTATCATCCTGTAGGTTCTGAAGGCGGACACACCGATCTTGCCCCCTTAAGGTCTCAACATGACGAACTGCTTCAATGGCTTCGTAAGCGCTACCACTCCCATGTCAGTTATGAGCGAATACTCTCAGGGCCGGGGATCTATGCCCTTTATGAATTCCTCAAAGAGAGCGGTTTTGCTGCAGAGCCAATATCCATGATGCATCTTCCCGAAGAAACGGACAAGAGTGCGATGGTCAGCAAATGTGCACTGGAGGAGCATGATCCTCTCTGCGTGGAGACACTCAGACTCTTTGCCGAATTTTATGGTGCAGAGGCAGGGAATCTTGCACTCAAAACAATGTCCATAGGGGGTCTTTATATTGGAGGAGGTATAGCCCCGAAGATCCTTCCTTTTTTGACCGATGACCGTTTTGTAGAAAGTTTTGTCGCCAAAGGACGTTTTGAAGAGTTGTTGCGAGGCATAGAAGTCAAGGTTGCACTCAATCAAGAGACCTCTCTTTTGGGTGCAGCACATTTTGCAGCGGACAAACTGCTCTAACACAGACCAAAGGAGTGATCATATCGCTGAGAGAATATCCAATAAAAAGGGTAGCCTACTTTCAGATGCCTCAGTACCTCTATGCTATAATCTTCACTAAACTATAACAAATCATCCCAAGGCTCACTATGTACTCCATAAATGCCCACGCCAAAGTAAATATTTTCTTAAAGATCACCGGACATAAAGAGGACTATCATACCCTCGTATCACGTTTTATGCGCGTAGAAGATCTCTATGACACTATAGCATTCGTACCATGTGAATGTGACAGTTTTACCATAGAAGGATGCGAAGATGTACCCCTGAAGTCAAACACCATTTACAAAGCCTATAAAGCACTTAATGAACATACAGGCGACCTTGATATACTGAACTTTTTTTACAAGCACAAGGTGGTCGTGACCAAACGCATACCAAGCCAGGCAGGTTTGGGCGGCGGCAGTTCTGATGCAGCTGCATTTATGCGTCTTGTCAAAGAAGCATGCAATCTTCTACTCTCTACAGAAGAATTAGCACAAATAGGCAGCAGGATCGGTGCCGATATACCATTTTTCGTCTACAACTACCCTTCGGCGAATGTCAGTGGTTTTGGAGAGATCGTGCACCCTTTCGAAGAAGCACCTTTAAAGTTAGAACTATTTACTCCAGATATAGG
>JANTHR010000059.1 GCA_024762315.1 Sulfurovum sp. | reverse complement strand
GGAGATCTTCTCGCTTTTTTCTTACCTGGTTTCTTACGCTCAACCACTCTGGAGTCACGAGTAAGAAGACCCATAGGCTTCAAGATAGCTCTGAAAGACGGTTCAAACTCAACCAATGCTTTAGTGATACCATGCTTCAATGCATCTGCCTGAGCAGCATAACCGCCACCAAGTGTCGTTGCTTTAATATTCATAGACTCAAGCTGTTTAGTTGCTTCAAGTGGAAGTCTTACTTTCATTTTAAGTGTTTCATGTCCACCTAACCATTGGTCAAGTGTTTTACCGTTGATCAGCATTTCACCGTTACCCGGAGTGATCCAAACTTTGGCGATAGCCGCTTTTCTTTTTCCTGTTGCATAAATAGTTGCCATGATTACGCTTCCTTATTAATTTGTGCAGTATGTGGGTGTTCGCTACCTGCATACACTTTAAGTTTTTTAAGCATTACTCTACCTAGAGTCGTCTTTGGAAGCATACCTCTAACAGCAAGCTTGTAAAGTTTCTCTGTATGATTTTCGAGCATATCGCTAAGCTTTTTGGACTTTGTAGAACCAAAGTAGCCACTGTGAGTAAAGTACTCTTTCTCTTCAAGTTTGACACCTGAGAATTTTGCTTTTTCAGCATTGATGATCACTACGTAATCACCACAGTCTACGTTTGGCGTAAATGATGGTTTGTGTTTACCTCTAAGAAGTGTTGCTACTTCAGTTAGGATACGACCAAAAGTTTTACCTTCAGCATCGATCAGAACCCAGTCTCTTTGTACTTCAGCAGGTTTCATGACTTTAGTCATTTTCATGATGAGTTTCCTTGTTTTATTGTTTTACCAATTTGGCTCCGCATATACTGCGGCCATTTCGGTTCCAAAGCTAAAAAACGCCTTGTGCCTGCACTCTCTGTGAGAAAATACAAGATTTTTAACGCTCTTCACCTTTTTTGTGAACGGATTGTACCCACATAACCTTAAAATTTATTTAAATTAAGATTAATTTAAGATTTGTATGCTAATTTCCTTATCTAAAAGATAAACTATGGCTCCGTATGTCGGCTTTTGCGTTATATTTGCGATTGCTTTCTTATAAAAATTGACCTGGCTCTGATGCTTAAGCATATATTTTTTAGAACTTTTATAGTCTATGACCATATAGCTATCTTCATATTCCAAGAGAAGGTCTATCTGTTTTAATTCTCCATTAAAACTCAAAGCCTGTTCTTTATGCAAAGTTGCTCCGGCAAGCAGTTCTTGAAAGTCACTATTATGAATAAGACTAAGTATCCGGTGTTTTATCTCTCCTGTCTGTATTTCACTCAGTACTTGTCCATATTTGTTTTGTAAAGCATTCATAGCTTGTGCTAAACTCTTTTCATTAAATGCGGCCAACATCTCTAGCGTATAGTGCATAGCTGTACCAAACAGTATGGCTTCATAGTCTTTCTCTTCCTCATCTTCTGCTTTTGGCATCTCCTGGGTTCCATAGTCTGAGAGAACAACTAAAGGCGTACTCTGCATGCTTTCATTCCTGATTCCTGATTCCTGATTTCTCCTTCTCAATGTTCCCAATTTCATTGGGGTCATCAAGAGCAGATCAAACACAGAATCTTTAGGTTTTTTAATAACTATCAACCCATCCACTGCACGGGTCAACGCTACATAAAGTACATTTTTTCTATCTTTGAGCCCAGAAGCTTTTCTCTCTTCCATAATAAGAGCATATTCCTCATCAAAATGTTCTCTGCCTTTGGTACGGTAGAGTATTTTATCGATGTAAAGATTGTCATTATAGTGGTAGATGAGAGGAGATTTATCACTGTTTGGACGGGTAAGCTTATCCAGCAAGATGACATATTCAAACTCCAACCCCTTTGAACCGTGTATCGTCATGATCTTTGCTCCATGCACCGTGTTCGATGCTAAAGATATGCTTGAACTCTCAAATTCTTCTATAAATGTAGGAATATCAGAAAAACCGGAGGCAAACTCCAAGAGTTTCAAAATATTCAGATCATCATCAAAATACCCGAATTCCCGCACAAGCCTATCGACTATCTGCAATGGTGACATGAATACAGAAAACCAGGATAGATCTATATCCTCCAAACTTTTTCCTATTTTCAGAAGCAATGGTTGTGCCTCTATTTTTTCTCCATAGAAGAGATAGGAGACCATGGCTACAAGTGCTGCGATCTTTGGCATATTTTTCAAAGAGCTTGATGTTTTCAGGAGTGTCTCTATCCCCTCATGTTCACAGGCTTCTTGCAACGTTTGGCCATCTTTATTGGTACTGACCAAGAAGGCTATGTCATCCACATTCACACCCAACTCCAAAAGTCTTTTAGCCTGCTTCACCGCTTCATCTATAGGTGCTTCGGACTCCACCACTTCCACATACCCCTCTTGTGCTCCTTCTTTGCTCTTTTGTGGAACATAGCCTTCCATAACAGGTTCAAACCATCTGTTTACCTGTTCTACTACATTTTTGCTGCTTCGGTAGTTTGTATCCATCTGCTCTATCTTGACACCATAGTTCTCAGCCACTTTATCGAACAACTCTTCTACTCCGCCACGGAAACGATAGAGCGACTGCTTTGTATCACCTACATAAAAAAAGCTTTTACTCTCACTTTGTCCATACCCTGCAAATATCTCATCGATAAGCGGCTTAAGAAGCAGGAACTGCAGAGTAGAAGTATCCTGGAATTCATCCAACAGAATATGTTTGAATCTGGAATCTATTTTAAAGTAGAAGAATTCCTTAGAAATGCTTTCATGTAAAAGTCTATAGGTAAAATAGGTCAAGTCGTCAAAGCTTAAAATACCTGATGTTTTGGCATTTGTGATCGTTGCATTTTTATAATAATCATATATTCCAAAGAGGTTATGTAGAACAATTTTTTCTTTTTCTTTTATCCATTTCGCCAACAAACTTTTTAATTTTTGGAAATATATTTCTATTTGAGGATATTTCACAACATATTTTTTATAATTGCGATGTTCAAGAAGAGTCTCTTTATTAAATACGGTTTTGGAAGTGAGCGTTTTGGCATTGGCAGGAGCAAAGTTATCAATTGCCGTTTTTGATGCACCCGACTCTACAACCATTGCATATAATTCATCTCGACAGATATCGATCTCATCTTCAATACTGGCTATATTCGCCACTTCATAGGTTTCATTCGGTAACAGGGGATCCACCTTGTAAAAGTTCTGCATCAGGTCAAAGATCTTTCCAAATCGTTTGTCTTCTATGTCCATTGCCAGTTTCACCAAAGAGGAGAGCAGCCCGTTTGCCTGCACCTCTTCCAAAAAATGCATCTCCAGTTTTTCATGTCCCTGCTCTTTGGTCACAAAGTCAGGCTCAAGCCCAAGCTCCAAAGAGGCAGAGCGCAAAATGGAAGAAAAGAAACTGTCAAGCGTAACAATGTAGGAACTGCTTGCCAAAAATCGAGCCAACACCTCCGGTTGTTTGGCAAACAATGCCTCTCTACTCAGCCCTGTCTGCTCAGCGATAGCATCCAAAAACGGTTCATTCTCCCCTAAATGACGCAAAGAGTCCACCACCCTCTGCCGCATCTCTGCTGCTGCTTTGTTAGTAAAGGTGGCTGCCAAAATATTGTTTGGTGATTCACCCATAAAAAGTAGTGAAATGTAACGTACTGAAAGCGCAAAGGTCTTACCCGAACCCGCTGAAGCCGAATATGCTAAAAATGGTTTAAAACTCATATTTGCTCTTTACTTTTCATTTTTCATATCATATCCAATTTCATAAGAAACTTTCATAACATATTTACCTTATCTCACTATAATGCTATCAACGAATCATCAAGGAAAACATTATGTTCAAACAGCTTTTACTATGGACTTTCGGTACTTTTATTCTGCTGCAAGCCATTCAGATAGATATTCCTGAGCCTCCCAAAACGATCGATCCTGACAAAGAGATACAAGCACCCAAAGAGATTATGTCGATGCTTAAGACCTCTTGTTACGACTGTCACTCTTACCAGACAAAAATGCCCTGGTACGGAAACATCTCTCCGGTATCACTGGAAGTGAAAAGTCATATCAAGGAGGGAAGATTGGCTGCGAATTTTCAGGAGTGGGGAAATTATGATGATACCAAAAAACAAAAGATCTATAAAGGCATTACCAAAACCATCAACTTTAGAATGCCCATGCCAATGTACTTGACCATGCATGAAGAGGCAAAACTTACCCAAAAAGAGCGTAATCAAATTAAAGATTGGGCAAAGGGTCACATAAAAAAGGAGGAGTATTAAAGATACTCCCCTCTTTCACACATCAAAGCGAACTCGCAATACTTGCATTTTTGAAGATCTTCACACTTCCTGGCCGCAAAACGCTTTGTTTGTTTAAGTTCTATAATATGTTCTTCCAAAAGTGCATTCTTCTCTTCTAAAGCAGTGATCTCTTCCATCTCGCCATTCTGCAGAATTTTTACAAAGGCAAGCGTAATATTCTGATATTTTGAACTGAGTATATGATGATAGATACTCATCTGAAAATCAGTAAGGTTTTCCAGGTTTTTCGTTTTATTCGCCTCTTTAACAGAACCGCTTTTGTAGTCCAACACAAGTGTCTCTGTAGCATTTTGGTCTATACGGTCTATTCGCCCCTTAAAACGCAATCCTCCTATTTCTCCCTGGAACTCTTTTTCTGTTTCCGCCACTCTCCAGTCAGCGCTAAAGTGCTCTGTCTGTCGTTCAACAAAGCCTTTGAGCTTCTCTTTCCATAATAATTTTTGATATTCCGCTTTGGCACCACTGTCCGGATGCAGTTTATCCAATAGCATATCCAATATTTTTTGCATCTCTTCTTCTGAAGAATAAAATGATTTTTCCTTAAAAAGATGTTCAAGTACTTTATGTAAAAACAGCCCTTCTATAAGTTCATCCTCTTTGCTGGCCTCTATCTTTTGGATGTATCGGTAATAGTACTTTCTTTTACATTCCAAATATGTCTTCAGTCTTGAAGCAGACCACACAATGGATGCAGCATCAAAATTCTCTACAACCGGTTCGAAAGTATCAATCAATTGGGAAGGCTGTGCATAGAGCAGATCGAAGTGGGCTTTGGTCTGCCGGGCTTTATTTAGGCCTAACTCATAAAGAAATTTTGAAGGGAGTTTATTCTCAGAGGTACTATACAGTATCACCGCCTCAGAGGCCTGCTCCAATAAACGTTTGTAATACTGTTTCTGCAAAGCTTCTCTGTCATTTTTTGTAGGAAGGTCGGCAAAGGATCGTACTGATGAATTAAGGAACTGGTCTTTACTCGACGCAGAAGGTACTACTCCCTCATTAAAATCTACAATAACCACCCCTTCAAAGCTTACCCCTCTGGTCTCTAGCACACCCATCACCGTAATAAGGCCGCCTCCAATGTCATCTATAGTAATCTTGGAAAGTCCCTTAAGCCATAAAAAGAGCCACTCTTTTAGGGAAAGTTTTTGCATCTCAAATATTTTTAAAAAATGGATATATGCCTCATGTACCTGTTCATTTGATCCTGTCTCAAGCAGCCCCAAACTCTCCAAATATTCAAAAAATGCTGTTACATCCACTATTTTGGATGCAGATATTTTTTCCAAAACATCAAACGCTACACCATATCTATCCAGTGTAGACCTGTCTTTCTCATCATAACTCTGCCAATAAACATATATGGCTTCAAGTGTTTTATAGATTCGTTTCTTGCTATAGTCATACCCCATCGCAAAATTCAGGTTTGCATGACTGTCAAAAAGCATAAAATGCTCCTTGAATTTCTCATCCGGCAATATAAGTGCAATATTTTCAGGATTGATGCCGGACTGCACCATTTCCTCTATTTTAGCGAGAGCCACGGCTATCTGCTCATCACGCTCTTCTACACTCAAAACCGAAGCTTTTATCTGTTGTGTGTTTTTCGCTTGTGCAATGATCTCTTTTTTTGTAAGGTCAAAAGAGACATAGCAGTCATTAGGGAGTCTCAATCCATATGCTTCGAAACGCTCTTGCATTTTTTTGTTGAACTTGCTGGTTGCATAATGAACAATAAGCTGTGTTTGCTGTGATATTTTTTCCAAAAGCTCCAATTCGAAACGACTTAGATATCCTTCAAGATGCACTTCTATCGTTTGATAACTTTGAATAAAACCTTCATTGAGAAAATAACTGTCGGGGATGAATGCTTTGTCGGTAAAATTCTTTTTATCAAGAAGTTTACGATAGTTATGTAAAAGCTTTTCCAAAATAGCCAAATGGCTTTCAAACTCTGCATACGCATCAGCCTGGCTCAATGTTCGAAAATCTATATCTTCTGCTGCCAACTCTTCAAAGAATTTAAACAAAGCATCACTTTTGGTAAAAAATCGTACTAACTCATGATTGACATTCAGCTTATCGAAAGCCTCGAAAGAAGCAGCTTCCCTAAGCAGTAAAATGCGCTGTATCGGATCTATTTGAATTTTATTTTCTATGAGTGTCGCGCGCTGTTCAAACTCATCCATACGCATAAGCGCAGGAAGAAATCCGTCTTGCTCTTTTTGGCTTTGACTCACAGTTCTCAAGGCTCTTGATGTAGGATATATGTGGAGTTTGTTCATGGGAAAGATTATAGCATAATGCTATAGAGAGTGAATAGTGAATAGTGAATAGTGAATAGTGAATAGTGAATAGTGAATAGTGAATTTTAATACATGCACTTTGTATTCGTCAATCCCTATCCGCTAACTCCTACTTGCTATCAACTAGCTATGAAACCTACGGCTTAAGATAAGCCGGTATTTCAGAATATCCGACAGTATCACCTATTTGAGCTCTTAACTGTAAAATATATCTTCCCGGTTTTGTGATAGTAATATCATCGATCGCATATTTCCCCTCTCTTGCCGATACACTTTTGATCAATTGATCTTCCTTTATCGTATGAGGTCTCGTCAACAAAAAGGTAACATTTGCATCATTTACAAAAGAGCCATTTTTATTCATAACACGGTAGCTGAAACTGTTTTTACCCTGTGTTAAAACAACAGTGCTCTCAGCTTTGGCTCTTTTTGCATTTTCAAGCTCATGCATGGCTCTTTTTGCATTTACGATCTCAATTGTATAACTTTTATCAAACAATGCTTTTTTCTTCAGTATCTCATTGATGTTCATGTCAGCTTGTTGATACTTCATCATATATTCATTTGATTCTTGTACCGGCAAGGAAGCAGCATGCTTCACTGTCCAGTAGCCCAAAGAAATCCCTACGACCAAAAAGCCAAGTATCATATGTGGCCAGTATGTCTTCTCTTTGTTATTGTTTGCCATTTTTTATCCTCATAAATATTGGTCTGAACATAAACATCCAAAATACCAACAACGCACCAATGATAACGATCACCTGTAACACTGTGATAATATATCGTGTTTCATTTGGCAGAGTTGTAGTCATTTTAACGTTTTTTGAAGCAGCGATCTGATCTGCCAATTCAGAAAATCCCTGCACGACTCCAATATTATATTTATCTTCTTTAGAATTTTTATCTTTTGCCGCAATCACATCGATCGTTGCATCTATGACATCATTCTTATCATAGAGCTCAGCTATCGCTTTATCAGACGATATCAATGCTACACGTCCTGTCTCTTCTGACTTTTGTGTAATCTTCGCCCTAGGGGCAAATATTAACATTACATAGGGCTTGCTTATATTAGCTTCATACTTCTTACTGAACGCCACAAGATTAAATCTTTCAGGAAAGCGTTCATTCGTTGCAACAACATAACCGTTAATCCCGGTTTTCTGCAGCAGTTCTTCTGCCATATCTTCAACCAGTTTTGAAGCTTCAGGTTTTAAAATGTCATCTTTGAGAATATGTGTTGCATTAAGAAGAAGTGGAAGCAACAAAGCAAGCAAGGCGAACCTTACTTGAACTTTGAACATATATTTATCCTACGTAAAGGTGGTTTGGTGTCAGTACCGCCCATGCTGTATAAATAGCTGTAACAACCATTGCCCAACCTAAAACTTTATCCATAATTGTAATCATCTTTTATCCTTTATGAATTACTTAGCATCTTTAAATGCAAAATTTGCATTGTCTTTGCTGATCATTTTTACATTATCCAAATTACTCGTGATCGGTGTCGGATCATAAGGATTGGTTGCAGATTTTTGCTGTACTCCAAGACCCCATACCGTTAAGAAAACAAGGATACTGAGTAAAAGGACAGTTGCGATCAACATACCTGTTACACCACTAAGGCCAAATACGGCTCGGTTTGTATTTTCAGTTGCTGCCATCTTATTCTCCTTTGAGTGTTTTAATGTATGTCGCAAGTGCTTTGAGCTGTACCGGCGTCATTCTGTCGTGGAATGCAGGCATTGTACCAATAGCACCTTTTTTACCATTTTTGATCACATGACTGATAAGGTTTTCATCATAGTCAGCAATATTTGCCGCCATGCCATTCATACCTTTACCGTCTGCTCCGTGACAAGAAGCACATGCTGCAAAGGCTGCTGGCTGTTCACCCTTCATTCCACCGGCAACATAAGTCGCGATATCTTCAGCATCTTTACCCTGTGCCATCATTGGAGGCATTGCGCCCATCTGGTATCCGAGTTGATTTGAACCGTTTTTGATCACAGCCAATACTTGTTTTTTGGAAATTCTTGAGGTAAAATCATGTGCTTTACCTGAAAGTCCATCCCCTGTTGTACCGTGACACGGTGCACATTGTACAAGGAAAATAGACTCACCCATTTGCTGAAGTGTTGCCGCATCTGCATTTTTATGCACTGTTTCAAACTTAGTATTGTAAGCCTTCACCTCTTCATTGTATTGCCCTATCTGACTGAATGCATTGACAGGATATCCTGCTATCCAATACCACAAAGCCCAGATTATTGTTCCCAGGAATGAGTATGCCCATCCACCGGGAAGTTCATTTTTATACTCACCAATACCGTCCCAGTTCTCTTCAGCAAGCTCACCACCTGCTGTATCAGTTTTCATCTGATTGATATATTTTGCAGACACCCCGAATGTCAGTACTGCAATCGCTACTGCACCGATCATTGTAATCATATTGATCGGGTCACTTAAGTCAATGTTCATTTGCTTGACAACAACAATTGTTGCAATAATCAGTGCTGCTGCAAATGCCAATGCTTTTATCATTAAACTACTCATTTATTTCGCTCCTTTTTTTCGTCGGAATTTGCCGAACTATCATTAATAGGCTCACTATGGATCTCATCATCCAAAGCGATATTCCCCAGTTTTTCATAGTCCTTCTCACCCTTTTTTTCACTTCTATAGAGGTAAACAATATACCCATACAATACCACTACCAAAAAAATGGTCATAAAGAAACTGGCATAACCCTGAAGTTCTCTAATATCCATCTATCTTACTTTTTCGCCTCATAACGGTTTGTTCCCAAACTGTTAAGATATGCGATAAGCGCAACGACTTCAGGTACTTTCCCTGCTGCAACCGCATCTTTAACATCTTTGTTCTTCATGTTGTCGGCAATCTTCTTGGCTTCTGCCAGTACTTTTGGCTTATAGGCTTCAAATGCTTTTTTACCTGGCTGAATGTCGTCACCGTATGGTGTATTAAATACATTTTTTACCGTAACGGCTTCAGCATAGGCTGTTGCAAGATCTGCAACATTTGTAAACATATGTTTGTATGCCGGCATGATGGAACCAGGTACTACTGAAGTTGGTTCCCACATATGGTTTTCATGCCAGTCAGTCGTTCTGTAGTTACCTACACGGTGAAGGTCCGGACCTGTTCTTTTTGAACCCCAGAGGAACGGTCTGTCATACGCATATTCGCCGGAGAGTGAATACTGCCCATATCTGTCAGTTTCCGCTTTGAACGGGCGGATCAACTGTGAATGACAAGCAATGCACTGATCTTTCATATATATATTTTTCCCTGCAAGCTCAAGTACCGTATTGGGACGGAGTCCGTCTACCGGTCTTGATGCTTCTGCAAAGTTTGGCAGGATCTCGATGAGACCTGCAAATGCGATAACTAAAAATACTCCTACCGAAAAGAAGAACGGATTTTTTTCTAACCAATGAAACATAACCTACCTCCTTATGCCATAGGTGATCTGAACTGTGGTTCTTCAGAAAGCTCTCTGGAAGAAGTCATAGTTTTAACCATATTGTAAGCGAACATTACGAAACCTGTTACATAAAGTACACCGGCCAACGCTCTAATCGCATAGTATGGGTGAAGTACGGTTACTGTATCGATGAATGAATACATCAAGTTACCATACTCATCAACCGCTCTCCACATCATACCCTGTGTGATACCTGCGATCCACATAGATGTAAAGTAAAGAACAACGGCTGTTGTCTGAATCCAGAATTGCGCTTCAATAAGTTTTTTGGAGTAGATCTCTCTTTTGAACATTCTTGGTGCCATGTGAAAAAGCCCCGCCATGATCATAAAGGCAACCCAACCGAGTACACCATCATGCACGTGTCCAGGAATCCAGTCCGTAAAGTGCGCAATCGCATTGACAGATTTTATCGCCTGGATAGGACCTTCAAGTGTAGAAAGCATATAGAATGTAGATGCCAATACCATAAATTTGATCAGTGGGTTTTCAGTCAACTGGTTCCACTCACCTTTCATGGTAAGGAGCATGTTGATCGCTGAACCCCAAGATGGCAAGATAAGTACTACCGAGAATACAGACCCCATTGTCTGCATCCAATCTGGAACTGTTGACCAGAGAAGGTGGTGTGAACCAGCCCAAAGGTAAACGAACATAAGACCCCAGAAAGAAAGAAGTGACAATTTATAGGAATAAACTGCCTGACCAGACTCTTTTGGAAGGAAGTAATAGATCATTGCAACGATAGGCACAGTAAAGACGAATGCAACCGCATTGTGTCCCCACCACCATTGAACCAAGGCATCATTAGTACCTGAATACATAGATACAGAGTGCATAATACTACCTACGCCACCTGACGTGAAGTATGTAGGTACTTCCATATTGTTGAAAAGGTAAAGCATTGCCACGCCCAGGAAACATGCAATGAAGTACCACATCGAAATGTAAAGTGCTTTCTCTCTTCTGATCCCGATAAGGCCGAACATTGCAACACCCCAGAGTACCCATACAAGTACGGTAAGTACGTCAAGAGGCCATTCCATTTGTGCATACTCTTTCGTTGTGGTAATACCCATTAAAAGTGTAACCACCATCGCCGTTGCCAAAATTACATAAAGTACAAATTGTAACTTTCCGACGAACATCAAAAATTTAGATTCTGCCATAGAGACTTTCAATACTCTCTGTGCGGAATAGTAGAATGTAGCGAACACCCCACTTACTGTAAATCCGTAAATTACTACATTTGTGTGAAGCGGTCTTAATCTTGAAAAAGTTCCATACTCCCCTAACAAATAATTTAATTCAGGAAATGCCAGTTGCGCTGCGATGAGCGTACCAATTAACATACCAACGAAACCGAATAAAATTGCTGTATAAGTAAACAATTTTGCTACGGTATAATCATATTCCAATGCTGCATTTGATTGCATACATACCCCCTTGTAAAAATTTATGTTGTAAACGCAAATCATGTCTTAACATAATTTGACAACATTCACCTATGATTATAGTACGTTTAATTTACTAAAAAGCTTAAACTATCTGTGAGTTTTAAAATTCGATACGATTTGTAACAAATGACGATATTAAGGGGGGTATTTACATAAATAAAGATAAAAATTATCCTATTTTTATCTGCTTTTTACAATCAATTTTATTGATTTTTTTAGGAGTAAAAAAGTCTGATTAAAAGCTGTTGATAGCTATGTGTCTACTGCTGAAGTAGACTAGGCATCAACATTATTTTTTGGACTTTATTCAAAAAATCTCCTGGTAAATCATAGGCTTACGCTTTTCCTTTTGCACTTTGAATGGAGTGGATGTATTGATAGTCAACAGAGATCTTTCGTTCTTTAGGAAGATTTGAAGCAAGTCTTGAAACCATTCCTTCAAAATCTTTAAAAAGATAATTTGCCATTGATCCGGGAATAGGATTGATCTCGTTTAGCAATACTTCATTATCAACAACAAAGAAGTCACAGCGGATAATGCTGCCTTTAAAAAGCGGATCATAGATTTTTTTGAAGCTATCTTGTATCTTTATTTTTAGTTCATCAGAGATATCTGCGGCCAAAACCTGTGAGTCACGTGAAAAATCCATATATTTCTTCTCAAAATCAAGAAATTCTTCTTTATGCGGTTCCTCTACAATAGAAAGCTCCCACTCTTTGGTATAACAGCCTGCCTGATTATACTCTTTGACACCTTCTATAAAAGGCTCAACAATCACATCTGTATCAAACTCAAACGCTACATCAAGCGCATAATCTAGTTCTGAAGCATCTTTGACGATACTCACACCAATGCTGGATCCTAAACGTACAGGCTTGATGATCACCGGGTAATCCATAGTGATCTTTCTTTCATCATTTTTTGAGAGATATTCATACGCTACTGTTTTCACCCCTAAACTCTCTGCTAAGAATTTCGTATAGAGTTTATTGTAAGAGAGTACTGAGGCTTCTGTACGAGGGGAGATGAAAGGAATACTGAAGAACTCCATCATCGAAGCGATCTTCCCGTCCTCTCCGTCTCTTCCGTGAATAAGATTGAGCGCTACATCAAAATCTACTTTTTTGCTTCCAAACATACT
>JANTHR010000058.1 GCA_024762315.1 Sulfurovum sp. | reverse complement strand
CTCATGCCTGCAGATACGATCCGTTTTGCAAAGAAATTAAAAGTGGTCCGAGATGGTGTAGCAAGCTTCTTTTACCATCCTTTCCTGGGAACTGGATATTTGGAAGAGATTATTCAAGGACTTAAAGCTTTAGATTATGAGTTTGTAGCTGCACCTAAACTTGTTGAGGGACTAAAATAAAATGACGGTGTGCAGGTTTCTAAAGTAGCGCTTTACCGCTAAAATTAATGGTAATACTTAGGTAATACTATTTAGATATATAAAATTATTGTGCTATAATACAATAACGCTAAACTATTTGTGAGAATAGGGCAGAAAGCTGCGGGTCTTCTTTGAAGATAGCCGGGTTGCATAAAAGGCAATGACGGTTATCAATCTATCAACATATATTGAAAATACGTCTTGACTTAAATTTATGCTAGGAAAGAGGAAATGATGAAGTGCATAAAAATACTGTTAATGGCAGGAATGGTGTTATGGTCGAATCTATATGCTGCAGACAATACGGTACCCGTAGCGAATGCAGGAGATGACAAAGTCGTCAAGATCAAGTCAAAGGTCAGACTGAGTGGTGCAAAAAGCTATGATGCGGATGGAGACAAACTCACATACCGCTGGAGTTTTGTAAGCAAGCCGGTAGGAAGCAAAGCAAAACTCAAAGACAGTAAGAAAAAAAGAACAGAATTCAAAGCCGATAGGATCGGGCCATATAAACTGCAACTGGTAGTAAATGACGGCAAAGTAAATAGCGTACCTGATACTGTAGTGGTGACTGTAAAGGCAAGGAAAAAGGTGTTGGTACTCTATGATACTGCAGGACCTTACGGCTTTATGGGAAAAACCAATGCCATTTTACTTCAAAACCTTTTAGGGCATTTCAATGTTGATATTACAGCCAAACCGGCAGATGCATATGCAGAAAATGAAATGGAGAACAAAAGAGCGGTTTTTTATATAGGCAGTACCTATAATGTTTTAAGCTATTATGAGCAGGGAAGTGATGAAAGAAAAGCCTATGAAGCATTCTATAAAGATGTGGCAACAAAAAATAAAACAGTTGTCTGGATGAACTATAACCTCCAGCTGTTAGATGAGGCATGGAAAAACTATAATTGGGACAATACAACAATGGCCCAGAAATTCGGATTGGAGTTTCAATACAGTACAGGCATCCAGTACAATCGTGTCAACTATAAAAATACGGAACTCTATAAAGGTGTTGTGCCGTTTGCAACGCCGGGAGCTGCTATTTCAAACTGCTTGAATGAAGGCGATAACAGATATGCCTGCGCATTGGAGCTGAGCATGGTCAGTATTGCCGATCCGACCAAGGCAAAAGCTTTTGCAACTGCCTATTCAACATTGGAGACAGACAGACCTGCCGACCCGTATATCACCAAAGGAGATACCTTCTGGTTTGTAGGAGACATTCCATTTACCTACATGTCGGAAGAAGACAGATATCTTGCCTTTTCGGATCTTTTACATGATATGCTGGGTATTTACCATAAGGAGTCCCATAAAGCAATCATACGTCTTGAAGATGTAGATGCAAGAACTGAACCGGATGACCTGAATGCCATAGCAGAGTTGGCACGCCGAAAAAAGGTTAAGTTCTCCGTTGCTACCATAGCACAATATGAGGATCCGTTCGGTGTGGAGAACGGTGGTGTACCTACGAGTGAGAAGCTGTCAGATTCCATTATAGGACAAATATTGAAAAATCTATATCATAAAGGAAGCATCAGTGTTATTGCTCATGGCTATACCCATCAGATAGGCAACCTACTGAACCCCTATAATGGTTTGAGCGGTGATGATTTTGAATTCATGAGAGTGATCCAAAATGATGATAATTCCTATAGCTATCTCTATCCGACAGGAAATGACTCCGGTGTATGGGCATTGGACAGAATGCATAAAGCAAAAGATATTTTAGCCCAATTGGATATTGAGGCATTTGCATGGGAAGCACCACACTATATGGCAGGTCCAAATCATTACCGTGCTATTAGAGAGCTCTATCCTGTTCAGTATGCCAGAATACTTTACTATCCAAATGAAGAGAGTAGTGATATGGCGTTAAAATATAAATTTATTGGACAATTCTATCCCTATGTCATCAAGCGTGATATATACGGATCTTTTATTGTTCCGGAAAACATTCATAATATTGAAGATGCCCCAAACGAAGGTTATAGACCGCTTGTACCGGCAGATACGATCCGTTTTGCAAAAAAATTAAAGGTCGTTCGTGATGGTGTCGCAAGTTTCTATTATCATCCTTATCTTGGCACAAATGACCTGGAGACTATTATTGATGGACTGCGCGCAGAAGGCTATAAGTTTGTATCCGGTCCATCATTGGCCAAGTAGGCGCATAAAAGAATAAGGCGGAATCCTTTATTTGGTAGCTGACTGCGCTACTGAATATAGGTTTTTCCAGTGTAAGATCTACCCTTCGATAAAGAATATCACATAGTTTACTAATCACCTTTAACCAACCATTTGCTATAATCACTCAATTAATTTTAAGGAGCTACTATGGCTACAATTGGAATGGGTGACATCAAAAAAGGTGCGAGACTCGAAATTACAGGCAACCCTTACAAGGTAATTGACTTTCAACATGTCAAACCGGGTAAAGGGGCGGCATTTGTACGTATGAAAATCAAAAATCTTCAGACAGGCAAGGTAATAGAAAAAACAGTGCATGCCGGTGATAAATTTGAAGTACCGGAACTTGAGCAAAAAACTATGCAGTTCCTCTATGATGATGGAGAGTTCCTGCAGTTCATGGATACGACCACCTTTGATCAAATAGGACTTACACATGAGCAGGTCGGTAAAGAGACATTTGACTTCATGGTTGACGGTATGGAAGCGGAGATACTTTTTCATAATGGTAAAGCTATCTCGGTAGAGATTCCTGCAACATATGTATATGAAGTAGTAGAGACGCCACCTAACTTTAAAGGTGATTCTCAGGGAGGGAAAAAGCCGGCTACACTTAATAGTGGAGCAGTTGTTCAAGTTCCATTTCATGTACTTGAGGGTGAAAAAATCAAAGTGAATACTGTTGAGGGTGAATACCTGGAGAAAGCAAAATAGTTCTTTTGTTTCATCTCATCATGAAGGGAGATTGCCCGGTCACTTATGATTAAGTAAGCTTCCTCACAACACTCCTCAAATCTACAATGAACCAAAAGACCGGGTGAAGTAGTCTTTTGGTCTCTTATTTAAACACTTTTTCACAATCTTTAACAATTGCTCCCGGTACCGTAGCAATGGTCATGAACTCTGACATTTTCAGCAAGGGGTACATCACTGAGATATAATATTTTGGGTCCATGATCTTTGCTTCGCCATTCTCTATGAGAACAGGGTAGGGGAGCAGGGCCGCATTGTTCGTACCGATCCTTCCGGTGAACTTACTTGTTCTTTTGCCCAGTTTTACACCTATGAGCGTTGAGCCGTTCTCCAGTTTTTGGACAAAGAGGACCTTTTTATTGTTTTTGATCTTCGCTAACAGGTCATTACCTCTGGCAACGACTGTCATCTCCTCATAATGAGGCATACCACTCATGAACTGGTATTTAGGTAAAAGTTGGAACTTGAGCATATCCTTTGAATTGAGCATCCCTTTAAAGACAGCAGTCAGTTTCGCCAACGTTGCTTTTGCTGTTTTTTCATCAAAATCCTGTTGCATGAATGCTTTTGCCATATAGAGCGGATTTGTGATACTGATGTGGTTATCTTTCTTGTTGACCAGTAGACGTAACGAGGCCATAAAGCCTCTGTTTGGTTTGCTTGCCATCTTTACCAATGCATCATCTGTAAATACAATAGAGACAAGATCTCCTTTTTTGTCTACAGGAGTAACAGCTACGATTTTAAAACCTGCTTCTTTAAGTTTGGCTTCGGCTGTTTTTACATCCATGAATTTGCCTCTTAGATATGCTGAGACCTTTCCTTTGGTCACTTCTCCTATGTTGGTACTGGTATTTTGCGGTTTAGCTTCCTGTGTACGCTGTTCAGGCGGGATATAGTTCGGCGGAACACGTTTTGAGAATTTGATCGATCGAGTATCCCCGTCTGTTACTTCACCGTTAGTGATGGTTCTTACTTGAATCACAGAAGGTACTTTAGGTGGTTTAGGAATAGTGATCTCTACAGTATCTCCACCGGTTTCAATTTTGATGCCTGCATTTTTTTCTTTTAATGTTTTCTGCTTTTTAGGCAGTGGTGCTGTATGTTCTTGCTTCTTGCCCTCTTGTTTTTGTTTAGATGTAGTTTTAGCCGGTGCAGGTACAGCTTTTTCAGGTTTTGGTGTCTTTACGCTTTCTTTTTTCGCTAAAGGTTTTGGTGTCTTTTTGAGCGGATTGACATTTTCGACGGCAGTCATCTCCATTGATGCAAGAATTTGAGGTATCTCAGTATCAAGTTTATTGATCCAGTTTACCCGTTTTTCATTGGTAATATTGAGTGTATTTTTCACATTTGCCAAAGTGGGCATACCGATGACAAGTTGGTTAGAATCTTTTTTAATGTAAATATACATGGTACATGGGGCAAAAAGGCCTGCATCCGGGCGTGCATTTTTGGTATCAAAAATATTGTATGAGTAACTCAGGTGACAGAGTGAATAACTCCAGAAAGCATCAAAATCATCGAGTACATCCTCAGCGTCATCTGTTGCCTCCATAAAGTTATGGAATCCTGCGATGAGATAGTGTTTATCAATGAAAGCCAGTTCAAATTTATTTTGGAACTCTTCAATAAAATCATCCATATCTGTATCTTCATTGCGTTCAAACGTATAGACAAAGTTTATCATCTTTTTCTTCGTACTGTTATGGTAAGGAATCTCTTTGATGGTATATTTCAAACCTTTACTCTTAAAGAATGCTTCTATTTTCTTATCCAAAGGTTCAAAAGAAGCAGTGAATTTCTCTTTGACCGTTTCATCTGTAATACCAAGGATATCCAACATCGCTTCAGGGCTAAGATGTCCGACATGGGTCACTTTGTCTGAAAGTTTTTTATAGATAAGCATGTTAAACGGTGAAAAACCGGCAATACGTGGATCAAGTTTGAAAAGGGGCATGACAACCTTGTCATTGACAGCAGGAAGAAAACTGAGTACATCGAGTACTGTCGAGCCATATTTAGCTTTATATTGGTCATTGACTCTGTGGTGTGGGTCTGCCATATTGAAGTTAATCTTTTTAAGCTCTTCTTCTACAAGTTGATTATAGGACTTTTCAGCACTTCCATCGATCACATACATTTTTGCCAAATGTTTTTTCTTGTTGCTTTTTGCAACAGGAGACGGCTTTGCTTCTTTTTGAGTACTCTTTGGTGCAGTAGGAATTTTTTTAAGCAATGTGAGTGGATTGACATTGTCGATCGCTTTCATGCCAAGTTGTGTGAGAAGCTCAGGTATTTCTTTGTCCAGTTGATTGATCAAGGTTACTCTTTTTTCATCGGTAATACCCAAGGAGTCAGACCAGTTGTGCAGCCTGTACATACCGACAAAGAGTTTATTGCTTCCTTTGGGAATGAACATATACATGGTACATGGAGCAAAGAGTCCTGCAATGGGTTTTGCCCCTTCTGTATCGAACATAGTATAAGAGAATTTGAGATGACATAGTGAGTAGCTCCAAAAAGCATCATAGTTTTTAAGTATCTCTTTGGCATTGGAGGTACCTTCCATAAAGTTGTGGTATCCGGCAATAAGATAGGATTTATCTATAAATGCTGTTTCAAATTTCTCTTGGAATTCATCAATGAAATCTTCTATATCTTCAGGTGCTTCAAAGTCATATTCATATGTCATCATGGTCTGTTTTGGCAGTGTTTTAAGAGGAAGAAAGCTTTTCTTTCCTCCAAGTTCTTTAGCTATCATGCTGTCGAGTGCCTTGAAGGAGGCGGTGAATTTTTCTCTAACCTCTTTGTTTTGTATACCAAGAATATTAAGCATGACTTTTGGCATAAGATGACCGACTATGGTATGGTCTTCATCCTTTTTTTTGGCAATCAGCATATTAAATGGTCCAAAACCAGAGATACGGGGGTCAATATTGAGAAGAGGAAGCATCATCTTGTCATTGACAATAGGCATAAAACTTAGGACATCCAGTAGAGATGATCCGTATTTGGCTTTGTATTGATCATTGACTCTTTTGTGTGGGTCGGTCAGATTAAAACCGATACTTTTTAATTTCTCCTCTACCAAGGCATTGTATTTTTTCTCAACATTGCCTTCAAGTGTGAAAAGTACAGCCAAATTGTCTGTTTTGTTTTGTACGGCATGCTCTGCTGCTGCCGGTGTTGTTTCTGAAAACAGTAAAGCTGGAATAAAAAGAAGTAAAGCAAGAATCATTTTCTGAATGGTGTACATGACTATCCTTTTGCAATAAAATAATAAACAAGGATAGCATAAAGTTTATATATTAAATAAATTAAAATTATGATTTTTGATCAATGGAAGTGAAAAGCTACCAAAAGTGACTGGTAGCTTTAGGGTGAAGAAGTGAGGTAAGATTATTTTGTAGTTGTGGCTACATCATTATCATCTGAAACTTCTTTCACAGATTTTCTAGTATCATTAGAGATCGTTTTCGTAGAATCATTTGCATTGTCAGAAATAGTTTTTGTACTATCATCTAAATCGTTAGAAACTTCTTTCACAGAATCTCTAGTATCATGAGATACAGTTTTTGTAGAGTCATTTACGTTATTTGAGATCGTTTTTGTAGAATCATCCATATCGTTAGAAACTGTTTTTACAGAATCTCTTGAATCATTAGAGATCGTTTTTGTAGAGTCATTCACATTGTCAGAAACATCTTTTACAGAATCTCTAGTATCGTTAGAAACTGTTTTTACAGAGTCTCTTGAATCATTAGAGATCGTTTTTGTAGAGTCATTCACATTGTCAGAAACATCTTTTACGGAATCTCTAGTATCGTTAGAAACTGTTTTTACAGAATCTCTGGAGTCATTAGATACCGTTTTAGTTGCATCATTGATGTCTTTAGATACAGAAATCGCAGAATCTTTCATATCTTTTGAAGCGATCGTCGTACTGTCTTTAAGATCTTTTGTCGTATTCGTGATAGAATCTTTTGTATCTTCAGCAAGTTCAATGGTTGCATCTCTTGTATCTTTACTCGTAGATACTTCTGCTGTTTTAAGGTCATCCGATACTTTTACCGCTGAATCTTTTGCATCTTTACTTACGTTAGTTACGGTTCTTTCCGCACTTTTACTTGTCTCAACAGCACCGTCTTTCATAGATTCAACACTGTCTTTTGCATCTTTACTCATGCTGATAGCCGCTTCTTTCATATCTTTGAACATATCTCCGAAACTAAAATCTGCCTGAGCGCATGTAACTAATGCAGCTGCAGCTACATATGATAGTAAGGTCTTTTTCATTTTTTAAATCCTTTTATTAATTTAAGATAGTGTAATCTTAGCAGTAATATTTGAAATTAAACTTAAACAATATAAAAAAAAGTAATCATACTATATGATGATTATCAATGAAACTGTCTTATTAATATTAATTTTGTTACAATGTTAAGATCACAAAACAAAGGACTATACCATGAAAGAAATACTTATAGGGCTAATGATGGCAACAACATTTGCTTCGGCAGAAGGTTATACGCAGGGAGACAGGATACTCGATATGCAAAAGATGGCACAGGCAATGCAGGATATACAGTCCGGATTGCTCTATAATAATGTTGATATCGTCAAGGCCGGGACAAAGGTGCTTAAAGAGACGATCATAAAGATCCGTCCGATAGATTCTGAGGTGAATAATAAAGATATTTATGAAAAATGGCTGCAGAATGACTTGAAGATGACAAACAGAATACAAAAAAAGATACGCAGCCATGCAAGCACACTCGAAGAACGTTTTACAGATGGCGATGCAGTACAAGCACTACAGGAACATAGTAAAGTGCTCGGAGAGTGTATGAAATGTCATGTACGTTTAAGAAAGTGGTAGTATAACTGTATGATAAGAAACACAATTCAATACAGGAAACATCTGAATGTTCAACATTAAAAAAATCGTTACTGTCACTTTTTTACTCATTACCTCATTGAATGCAGGCAATATCACATTGACCGGTACCGTTGTCTCGGATGGACAGAAGATGATCGGCAGCCGTTATATGGGGTATGTTAAAAAAGTCTATGTAAAACTGGGTGACAAGGTGAAACGCGAAGACGATCTTTATGAGATGGAATCGGCTGAGTTCGATATTATGAAAACCCAGTCCAACCTGATGTTGGAGCAGGCACAGATCGCACTGGAGTATTGGAGAGACCGTCTTCATTCGATCAACAAAAAAAGAGAGAATGCCAAAAAGAAGATCGGTATGACCGGATTTGACTGGGATGATCTTGAGAGTCAGGTGGAAAATATCAAAGCGATGTTCGAATCGACAAAGATCATGGTTAAACATGCAGCAGAGCAGGTCAAGCAGATGGCAGTGGTTTTCAACTATCTTAAAATGAAAGCACCTGCTGACGGTGTTGTGGTACAGAAGAATATCAAAGTAGGCGATATGGTAATGCCCGGTATGTTGACTATTATGATCGTAGATACGGAACATCTTGAGATCGACGTTTCACTTTCGGAAAGTATTATAGGAAAAGTGAGGGAGGGCATGAGGATTCCTGTGGAGATACCCTCTATTGACTATAAGACAATTGGAAAGATCCATGCGATTATCCCCGATGCAAACCCTATGACGCATAAAATAAAAATGCGTGTGAGTTTTAATAAAGGCAATAAGAATATTTTCCCGGGAATGTATGCAAAAGTAGTTATTCCGGATAAGAATTGATCTTTTTTGCTTTTTTTATAGATTTGCTTTTTGAAAGATGATAAAATAATTTATATCATCTCAAAGGAAGACATATGGAAAAGATTTACGATCTCATTATCATTGGTGGCGGACCCGGCGGAATCGGGGCTGCGGTAGAAGCAAAAGTGCTCGGGCTTGAAAAAGTACTTATGATAGAAAAAACAGAGAATCACTCTCATACGATCCGAAAATTCTACAAAGACAAGAAACGTGTCGATAAAGACTGGCAGGGCCAAGAAGTAGAGCTTGAAGGAAATGTCGCCTTTGTAGACGGTACCAAAGAGAGCACCTTGGACTACTTCGATAAGCTTTTAGATGATGAGACAATAGATGCACGCTTTAACTGTGCCGTTGAAAAAGTAGAAAAAGAGGATGATATATTTTTCGTAACCTCAGGCTGCGGTATTTATAAAGCCAGAAATGTCATTGTCAGCATCGGCCGTATGGGAAAACCCAATAAACCTTCCTATAAGATACCGGCTTCATTAAGAAGCCAAGTGAATTTCAATCTGGATAAATGCAGCAACGGAGAGAAGATACTTGTCGTCGGCGGCGGGGACTCTGCAGTTGAATATGCATGTGAGCTGAGCAATACCAATGAAGTAACGCTTAATTATCGTAGAAATGAGCTTACCCGGCCGAACCCTACGAACCAGGAGATGATCGAAAAGTATGCAGAAGATGAAGCGGTGCGCTTGAAACTGGGTGTGGATATAGAGAGTTTGGAGAGTGAGCATGGACAGATAAAAGTGAACTTCACAGACGGTGCGGAACTGTATGATAGGATTATCTATGCGATCGGCGGTACGACACCCAAAGATTTCCTGAAGAGTTGCGGTATTACTTTGGATGATACCGGAGAGCCTATATTTGATGAGAATTATGAGAGTGAGGTCAAAGGGCTCTATATTGCCGGAGATATTGTTTTCAACAGTGGAGGGAGCATCGCAATTGCGCTCAATCACGGGTATCGGATCGTAACACATATATTATCACAAAAATAAAAAAAGGAGACGAAATGGCAAGTGTATTGTTACCTTTGGCAGAAGGTTTTGAAGAGGTTGAAGCTGTGGCACTCACTGACGTGATGCGTCGCGGCGGTATTGAAGTGCGTTTGGTATATTTGGAAGATGAAATACACGGGGCATTGGTCACCGGTGCCAACGGCATAACGCTTCAGGCAGATATGTCCATTAAAAACGTTATTGCAGATGATTTTGATATGATGGTACTTCCCGGCGGATGGGGCGGAACCTATGCACTGGCTGAAAATGCACGTGTTATAGAACTCATTCAAGAGTTTAAATCCAATAAAGTTGTCGGTGCAATGTGTGCCGCACCTTATGTGCTTAATAAAGCAGGCGTATTGGGTAATAGCTACACCTGTTACCCCGGGGCCAAAGATGAGATAGCGCATCCAGGCTACAGAGACGATCTCAAAGTCGTGGAGGACGGTAATGTGATGACTTCACAAGGTCCGGGAACAGCAGTATGCTTCGGCTTGGCTATAGTCAAAAGGCTTGTAGGTGAAGAGAGCATGCAGGCAGTGAAAGATGGTATGCTTTTGGATTACTGCTAAATGATGGCAGTTTGATACCGATATAAGTTTGCACAGCTAATACACACATTTTTTTTATACTGTTCATAGCTTCTTATAAAAGGAGATGCTTTGAACAGTCATTTCACCCATTTTGGAGAACTTTACCGTTATTTGGAAAATGGGCCTTGCAAAAAGGCGTTTTTGCATCATCGCAGTAAAGAAGGGTATAGAAATTTTTCAAAAGAGGAGTTTCTTCTCACTGTTCGCTATCTTGCGTTGGCTTTTCATCAAAAAGGCTGGAAGGGCAAACAGATAGCCATTGCAATTACTCCTTCTCCTTACTGGCTTATGCTTGACTATGCATTAATGCTCTCAGGTGCAGTTTCTGTACCCCTATTTACCAATATATCTTCAAAAAATCTTCACTATCAAATTTTGGATGCGGCTATCCATACTGCATTTATAGAAGATAAAGAACAAGAAAAGGTCATTCTCGGCGCAGGCAAAGGTATAGAGACTATTTATCTGTTGGAACATGTACCTGGTCAGCATACCTTTAGTGAGTTGGTAGCTCAAGGTAAAAAGATAGACGAAGAAAAGCCTTCTGTCTTCGGAACATTGGTGCATCAGATAAATCCTCAGGATCTTGCAACCATTGTCTATACATCCGGGACATCAGGTATACCCAAAGGGGTAGAACTTACCCATAAAAATCTTATTTCACAGATACATGCAACTGCTTTGCATTATCATTTTGACAAAGATGAAGATGTTGCATTTTCCTTTTTGCCTCTTGCACATATTTTTGAACGTATGGTCATGCATTTCTATATTTCCCAAGAGTTGAGTATTTATTTTGCAGACGATGTGAAGAATGTGGGGGCATTGCTTAAGGAGGTCAATCCAACGGTCATGACCGTTGTGCCAAGGCTGTTGGAAAAAGTTTTTTTTAAAATGAAACTCAAAGCGATGGAGGGGAACTTCATCAAAAAAGCATTGGCTTCACTTGCTTTTCATCGGGCAACGAACAAAGACCCCAATGTCAAAACCTCACTGCTTGATAAAATTTTAGACAAGCTGATATACAAAAAACTCCGCATGGCAATGGGAAACAGGATGCGCATGATGATCAGCGGTGGTGCTGCACTTTCAGATATGCTGTACCGATTTTATCTCAATATCGGAGTACCTGTCTATCAGGGATACGGACAGACAGAAGCAAGCCCTGTGATCTGTGCCAATACACCCAAAAATAATAAAATAGGTACTTGCGGCAAAGCTTTTCCGGGTGTTAGGGTAAAGTTAAATGCAGAAGGAGAACTGCTTGCCAAAGGTGCCAATGTGATGCGCGGATATCACCATGATGAAGAAGCAACAGCAGAAGTGATAGATGCTGAGGGATGGTTGCACACAGGCGATCTTGCCGATATGGATGATGAAGGGTATATTACGATCACGGGAAGAAAACGTGAATTGTTGAAAACCTCTACGGGAGAGTTTGTCTCCTCTGTGTATATCGAACAGAAACTGGTAAGTAACGGATGGTTTGAACATGCTTTGCTTATAGGTGACGGAAGACCTTTTGTTACTGCTTTACTTTTTGTTGAACCTGACTTCTTGGGTCGTTTGTCAACACAAATGAAAAATACACCCAGAAAGGCCCTGAACTCGGATAAATTCAAAATGATGACGAAAAAATTCATTAAAACACTCAATCAAGAACTCAACCACTGGGAAAAAATACGACAATTCAGATTCATTGGTGATGTATTGAGCATAGAAAAGGGAGAACTTACGCCTTCGATGAAGCTGGCAAAAAAACAGTTGATGAAGCGCTACTCGCATGAAATAGAAGATATGTATAAGGATCACCTATGAAAAATGTAAGATCAAGCAAAACGAAAAAAGAGAGAATAGCCATTGTCTCGGCACTTCGTACCCCCATGGCAAAGGCTGGCGGAAAATTTAAATATCTTCAGGCTGATCAGTTGGGTGAGATACTCTTTAGAGAGCTGATGATGCGCAGCCCTGTCTCTTATGAAGAAGTGGATGAGGTTATTATCGGGAATGTGGCTCAGCCTATACATGCGGCGAACATAGCCAGAGTCATTGCATTGCGGGCAGGTTTTCCTGAAGCCACACCGGCACTCACTGTGCATCGTAACTGTGCCTCTGGTATGGAGTCGATAACCACGGCTGTAGCTCGCATTTATGCAGGGGAAGGAAAGGTGTATGTCTGTGGTGGAGTGGAGTCTATGTCTAACATCCCTCTGGTCTATAGCGAAAAAATGACTACACTGTTTTCCCAACTCTCCAGCTCAAAAACCGCACTGGACAAAGTACGTACACTGCTTGGTTTCAGACCTGCATTTCTAAAACCCATCGTAGGACTTATGTCTGGACTGACCGACCCAGTGAGTGGACTGCTCATGGGTAGTACGGCAGAGGTGCTGGCACAAGACTTTGGCATAAGCAGAGAAGAGCAGGATGCCTTTTCACTAAAGAGTCACCAAAAAGCAGCCCGTGCCAAAGAGTCTGGGCGTTTTGCCAAAGAGAGCATGGCTGTGGT
>JANTHR010000057.1 GCA_024762315.1 Sulfurovum sp. | reverse complement strand
GTATGATGCTTTTTACACAGAGGTATGAGGTTATACTTATGGTTCTTATGAAAATGGTCTATATGCCCATCATGGTTCGCCTCTTTTTGTTGGGCTATATGATGTACATCATCAACACTTTCATCGCAGAGTGTACATATGTAAGTAGAGATCTTTGTTGTATTTACTGCTTTTTTGTTTGCACAGTTTTTTGATCTCACTGCCTGAATGATTTAAATCCTCTCGAATGGTCTGCGCCATTTGCAGGAACGCTTTGTCCATATGTAAAGATTTTGCAAACTCCAGACCATAAAGACTGTCACCTCTGCCCAATTGCAGGACACGGTTGTAGATAAGAGCATCATTGATTTCATCGTATCTAATGCCTAAATGCAAGAAGATAAGATGTTTCAGGTTCTGAAGCTGAAGAATGCTTCCTAATTGGTGCAAGTGTGTTGCAAAGATAAAGGTAGACCTCAGGGAGATAAGCTTTAAGATGGCACTGGAGACAATGGCAAGGGCGGATTCAGTTTCTGTTCCCTGGGAGATCTCATCGCCCAGTACCAAGGAGCGTTCATCTGCACGGTTAAAGATGTTCTTGAGTTCCATCATCTCCACGGAGAAAGTAGAGAGACCTTTATAGAGATTATCTTTTGAAACGATACGTGTGAAGAGCTTGTCATAAAGCCCGAAACGAAGTTCTACAGCAGGGACAAAAAAGCCTGCCTGTGCCAACACCACTGAGAGACCTATGCTTTTCATAAGTGAAGATTTACCCGAGGAGTTGATGCCGTAAAGCAGTACTCCAAATACATCTTCACCGTCACTTGCATTGAGGGTAATGTGGTTATGTGAAGTATGGTTATTCTTCCCTAAAAAGATATCATTAGGTACATAAATACCTCGCTCATCGTTTGCTTCAATGATAGGATGGCGCAGTGCGATCACTTCATAAAAATTCCCCTCTTCAATAATAGGACGTGTCAAGTTCATACTTTTTGCACATTTGGCAGTAGAGATCGCTACATCAATGTTGGCAATGAAGGCAATGAGTTTGTCAAGCAATAAGGAAAAGCGGTTTTCCAGTACATCCAAACTTTCAATATAGCGTTGTTTGACCAAAGAGACCAGTTTGACTTGTGCCGTCTCATACGAACGGGTGATCTCTTCAAAAAGCGGGGCCTGTACTTTGACAGCATTTTTAAGGTGTTTGTAGTGAAAGTCTTTAAAGAAATGATGCTGGTTGTCAATGGTTATAAAAGAGTCTTTAAGGACTTTTTCGATGAGAGAGAAGCGGTTCTTGGTAAGGTTGATAAAGTAACCTTCGCTCTCCAAATAGCCTACCGTAGTATAACGCGTAGTACCGGAGAAGAGTTTGTCTTTTTCAAAGAGTGACTCAACATGTGCAGCAACATCTTCCATTTTGTCAACTTCTTTCTTTTGGGTCTTTACAATCGTGTCAATAGCAGGATAGACACCGTCTTTGAAAATATTGTCATTGATCTGTTCGATGCGGAAACGGGCACAAATATCGAGTTCAAAAGTTTCTTCAAGTACACCAAGCATCTCTTGGGTATCATCAAAAAGTTTGCTCTCTATTTCGAGTCCATTCAGCTGTGCATCCTCCAGTAGTTTAAGAATGGACTCCAAAGACATGGCAATGTGTGTCAACTCGACAGGATGGAGCTTACGCAATTTAATGCGTCGAGTGATACGTTCAAGATCATAGATCTGCTTTAAATGTGTTTCAAAACGGTCTATGCTGGGCAGAAGTCGTTCTGTCAAGTCATAACGCTCTTCAAGAAGCGCCTTGTCACAAATGGGGTTAAGCAGCCTTTCTTTAAGCAGACGTTTCCCAAAAGCAGTAGAAGTTTTGTCTATGAGATCAAGCAGCGTAATGTCAGCAGGATCCCGTGAGATGACCGAGAGTTGTTCCATGGCATTGTTCCCGATATACATATAGCGGTTGGAGCCAAGGAATTGGGGTTTGTTCATCTTGTCAATGATGCTATCATCATGTTCTATGATAAAGTCAATCAGTACTGCCAATGCCTCAGTGGTGTAGGGATAACGCTCCAGATCAAGAAATTCAATGGCACTCAAAAAAGAGTTGATCTCAAAAATACGTGTAAAGAGTTCATTCTGAAAGTTGATCTTAAAGCGTTTTGTATTGACAGAATAGTGCAGAGAGCTTAGTTCTAAGTAATGGATGAGCTACTCCAGGTCTATCTCTTTGCCTTCAAGGGTGATGATGACTTCAGAGGTTGTGTAGGTTTGCAGAAGATTAAAAGCTTCATCCAGGGCGTAGGTTTTATCATCACGGGTGGAGTGTATCTCATTGCAGATCGTTTTACCTGTACTCACATCTATGGCTGCATATCCCACAGAGTATATCCCGGTATTTTCATCTATCATCAATGAAACGATATTGTTTTCACTGGGCTCGGAAAGATACTCAAAATTCGTACCCGGAGAGATGATGTTGGAGACATAACGCTTGACGTTAGGCATTTCACCTTTTTGTTTGACAACGATAATAGTATATTTTTTAGTAGCGATAAGTCTGGCAAGATAGCGGTCTAATGAGACAGCAGGAACACCGGCAAGCAAAGGGTTGTTTACAGAGTTTTCAAGGATTGCTTTGCTTTTTCTTGTAAGCTGTATGTTAAGCAGTTCGGCGATCTCTTTGGCTTTACCGATCTTGAGATCATCGTTATTTACTTCATAGACTTCAAAAAAGTACCTATCTCCATAAGGACGAGGGCATCTTTTCCGTATTTTTTCTCAAAATAGCGTTGCAGATCAAAGTAAACTTCTGTTAAAAGTTTCTTTTTTTGAGAAAGTATTTCGCCTGCTTTATCCACTGATCGCCCTCATTTTTAATGAGAATATTTTATCACAGAAAGACTTGCAGGGTGTTGTCCCCTGATAACACCTTCTTTAGGCCCGAATGATGTGGTACTGAATCCTGCAAATATTATATTTTATCAATCTTTTAGATAATCTGGGTATAATATCGTCCCATTTTATGTCAAGCCATTGGCATGAAAAATCTATCAAGGGAGTAAGCATATGCCAAAAATGAAAAGCGTAAAAGGCGCTGTAAAGCGTTTTAAAGTGAAAAAAAGCGGCAAGATCAAAAGAGGTACGGCGTACAGAAGCCACATCCTTACTAAAGTAGATGGTAAGCATCACAGAAGTATGAGAAGTCCTAAGCACGTTGACCCAGCTGATGCTAAAAACATTAAAGAGATGATTAACTAATTTCAGTTAATTTGTAAACAGATATTCCCCCGATCAGGGGCAAGTTCAGGCAGAGAGAATGCTTGACACCGATTCTTACAGAGATAAGGTAAAGGATAACCATGAGAGTAAAAACTGGTATTGTTAGACATAGACGTCACAAAAAACTACTAAAACAAGCAAGAGGGTTCTACAGCGGTAGAAGAAAACACTTCAGAAAAGCCAAAGAACAACTTGAGCGTTCATTAGTATATGCTTACAGAGATAGAAGACAAAAGAAAAGAGATTTCAGAAGACTCTGGATCGTTCGTATCAATGCGGCTACAAGATTGAATGGTATGAACTATTCTACATTCATGCACGGTCTTAAAGTTGCAAATATCGAACTTGACAGAAAGATCCTTGCCGATATGGCAATGAATGCTCCTGAATCATTTGCAAAAGTAGCAGAAGCTTCTAAAGCGGCACTTGCTAAATAATTAACTTTTAGTTAGTTATCTCTTGAGGAGCTTTGGCTCCTCATCCCCTTTTTATTTACCCACTAAATTTATTTTTGTTTGAACTTAGATTCAGCTCCCTTTGTTCCTTTTCTTTTTTTTAATACGCAAAAAAAGAGAAACGAACCCAATTTTGAAAAAAATTTTAATTTTTAATTTCTATCACCCTTTCTGAATCTCCCCCGCATAGGCAATGATCCCGGGTCTGAGATTTCCTACCTGCTCAAAGCCTAAAGATTTCATGGCATGCTGTACCTGGAAGCTACGGCTTCCGGTGTGGCAGTAGACGATGATAGGGGTCTGTTTTTTGTCATTGTGCTCTTCTATTTTGGCATAGAACTGGGAAGTCGGTACCAAACAGTCTGTTCCTGCGATGTGTCCCATTTGGAACTCCATGAATTCACGTACATCCATCAGGGTGAAGCTGATCATGCCGAGGCTTCTTGCTTCTATGAGTGCTTCAAGCTCATCTCCGTCGAGCTGTTCTTCTTTGAGAAGAGACTCCGCCTGTTCTTTGGTCAAGCCTTTAGAGTGCTCATGTACGATCTCTTCTATTTCATCATGCTGTGTCTGCGCAGCAGCATATTCAGGTGTGCAGAAAATACCGCAGTGGCACAAGCCGTCTTCCGGGATCTCTTTTTCCAAGGCAGGTTTACAAGGGCAGATACGGTTATCGGCAGCTTTCTGCTCCTCTTTGGTCTCACCAATGACCATGAAACACGGACAGTATCTTTTACCGTAAATGAGCTTGTTCCGCGCAAGCCCCATAGTGACCCCATCATTAACCTCTTCGTTGGGGTTTTGTACAAAACCGAACTGTTTGTTGACCTTCCCGACAAAACTCCATGTCTTTTCCAATTCTGCCTGAAACTCATCCGAATTCATATCTATTTGCTGCATCATTGTCCCTTAACTGTATTATTGATCTCTTTTGCGATGTTGTCAAATTCTTTAACGAATCCTTGCATTTTTTCACCCCAGTTGTCAAGAAAACTTTTCGTTTTGTTCAAATCTATATTGATATGTGTCTCATCTACCTCAATACCGGCATTTTTATCTTTGATCATGCCTTGTTCGAGATCTTTGGAGAACTTTTCCATTTTATCTTTCATTTGTGTTGCAACATCTTTGAAAAAACCTTTGGTCTTGTTCGTATCGATAATGATCTTGCCATCCTCAGTGGTAATACCGATCTTGGAGAGTTTACTGTTCTTCTGTGCTTCCAGCTCTTTTTTCTTGCGTGCTTCCTCTTTGGCTTTGAGCTCTGCAAGAAGTTCCGCTTTTGCTTTTTGTGCTACCTGTGCATCATGTTGTGCCTGTTTCTCTTTATCTTGACACCCTGAGAAGGAGAACAGCACAATCAGGATAATAAGTAATTGTTTCATGAAGATACCTTTATAATAATATAGAAGTATTATACAATGATTTGTGGAAAGAAAGTGAAGTGGCTGCCTTTGTTAACCAAAGGCAGCATCACGAAGAGGTATTTGAACAGATAATATCAACCGCATTTGCCTACACCGCACTTCCCTTTTACCGGCATTTTTTTCTTATCAGTATCAGTGGAAGGCTTGGTAGCATTCATCTCTTTTGAAGGACTGGTGGCATTCATCTCTTTTTTCATAGCATCTTTCATCCCGGCTTTGCCGCATTTGCCGGCATTGCATTTTCCGCTTTCACATTTCTTTAAGGGTGCTCTCACTTTATCCGGAGGATTATCGCCGCATCTTGCATTCGCCATAGTCAATGACAGTGCAGCAGTTCCTGCAATGATAAGCCCCAATCTAAGTAGTTTTTTCATAGTGTATCCTTTTATTATTGTTCATCACCGAATAGAAGGTGATCCAAACTGAATTTTCCGGCTCCGAATGAAGCAAAGATCGCTAAAAACAGCATATAATAAAGAGGTATCTCAAATCCATTATCACCTGCAGAAAAACCGTGTGCCAAATGCACCGTAGTGATGGCTACCACCATAATGACCATTAACGGGATAGAGATCAGTCTTGTGAAGAGTCCCAAAGATAAGAGTATGACACCTGTGAGTTCTGTACTGGCGGCCATATAGGCATTCAGTGTCGGAAAGGGAATACCAATGGACCCAAACCAGGTAGCAACACTGCCTATATCAGACCATTTTTGCATAGCAGGTTCGTAAAATCCATACGCTACAGCAAGCCTTGCCAAAAAAAGAGAAAGACTTTGCCCGTAACTTAGTATGTTTTTTGCAAGTGGGTATATGTTCTGTAACATAATATACCTCCTTCATCATATTTGTATCTCAATAGAAGATCATTTTTCAAGTTTTGATACAAGACAAGTATAGTATGAAGCATGTGTAATACATGTGTATTGATCGGTGTGGTTTTGAGAAAACATGTGAGAGTATTTTGAAAAGGTTCTATATAGGATTACCTGCTTTTGCCAAAAAGCAAAAAGCAGGTGGAAGCGAGTGATAAGGAGTTACTTGATCCCCTGTCACTATTATTTTGCAGGTTCTTCTGCTTTCTTTGTTTCTGTTTCTTTTGGTGCCGCTTTTTTAGCATCACCGCATTTACCTTCACCGCATTTGCCGGTTTGGCATTTTTTTGTTTCTGCTTTTGTTGCGCCACTGTCGGATTCATAACAACCTGTTAAAGTCATAAGGGCAAATCCGAGCACTATGCCAAGCGTTATGTTTTTCATTCTATGTCCTTTGAGATATGAGATACAAGCACTATAACATCCTTAAATTACCGGAGTGTTACTTCCCGCATTTCCCTGCATTGCATTTTTTGGCCACTTTCTTGGCATCACCGCATTTGCTGCTGGCAGCACATTTTTTGGCTCCTTTGCATTTACCGGTCTGGCATTTGCCCGCTTGGCATTTCATTCCTGTATTGGCATCGCCCCCTGTTGTACATCCTGTAAAGGCAACAAGTGCCAGCCCTACCAGCGAACTAAAAATTAACTTTTTCATCTTTGTCTCCTAGTGTTTAATGTAAGGGTATGAGCTACCCTTCAGACAGATACAAGTATAATCTTGTAAGCGTGTAACGTGTGTGTAGTCTATTGCACTCAGACTACACAAAGCCTGATTATGATTAGATAAAAAAAAGAAAATGCAATGAAAAGAAGAAAATTTTTAATTATGGGATCGATTCTTGGACTCTCCGGGTACGGGTTAGGTAAAAACAATACTCCTTTGCAGAGCGAGCCTTTAAAGAGTGTAGAAAAGACTATTCGGGCTGTACAGGAACATCTTTTTCCCGAAGGAAGCAAGATCCCTTCGGCAAAAAGTATGAATGCAACACAATTTCTCATGGAGACCATTGTGCATTCCTCCTATGATAGAGATATCAGGGACTTTGTCATAGAGGGTGCCAAAGAGTTGGAGATCCGCGAAAAAGGAAAGTTCGTTCTTTTGTCTGATGTTCAGAAAGAGCAGGCATTGAGAGCCTATGAAGAGACCCGCTATGGAAGTAATTGGCTTGCCCGTATCATGACACTGACCATGGAGGGTATCTTCTCAGATCCCATTTACGGCGCTAATGTAAAGGAAGCAGGATGGAAAGCCCTTGGATCCTACGGCGGACTTCCACGACCGACCACGAGGTATATAGAAGTATGACAAGCGAGGCACTGAATGCAGAGTCGTAGCCAATATGATATTGTGATAGTGGGTTCGGGTGCAAGCGGAGGAGCTGTTGCCTATACCTTATGTAAAGCGGGGTATAAAGTAGCGGTCTTGGAGAAAGGCAGACTTATTAAACGTGAAGAGTTCTCTAAAGATGAATTGGCATATGCCAGAAGAGATATCGTTACGCCAAATCTGTTCGATGAATACCATACCATAGAAGAGGAAGTGGATGGCAAGTGGACAGCTACGCCTACATATGAGTCCGGTTGGAGCTTTTGGAACGGTAACATTGTAGGAGGTTCATCCAATCTGATGAGCGGTATGCTGCATCGTATGCATCCCGATGATTTCAGACTTAAAAGCAAGTATGGCGAAATTGAAGGTGCGAATGTGGTGGACTGGCCTATTACCTATGAAGATCTGGAGCCTTACTATACCCTTGCCGAAGAGCTGATAGGTATATCGGGGAAAGCCAAAAAGCATCCTTTTGAACCGCCAAGAAGTACTTCCGATTTTCCTCAGCCCCCGACCAAAGAGAATGCCGTGGTGAAACTGATCGACAAAAGTTGTCGAGATCTTGATATTGTGCCACTGGTAACGCCGCGTGCCGTACTTTCACAGGACAAAGGGCACCGCAATGCCTGTTACTACTCCAATTTCTGTGGAAGCTATGGCTGCAGTTCCGGTGCGAAAGGAAGTGCAAGAGAAGCATTGTTGAAACCGGCACTTGCGACGGGGAATCTTACACTGATGAGCAATACGTATGTCAGGTATCTTCATGCCGGCAAAAAAGATGAGGTGGAGTATGCGGTTGTTGTAGATACTATTACGGGCAAAGAGAAAAAGATCTTTGCAAAGATCTTTGTAGTGGCGGCACAGGCACATGAGAGTGCAAGGCTGCTGCTTAACTCAGCAAACAAATACCATCCTGACGGACTTGCCAACAGCAGCGGAGAGCTGGGGAAAAACCTTATATTCTCCGCAGGAGGATCCGGAGAGGGAGAATTGCATAAGGACAGTCTCAAAGAGATAGAGTTTGAGGCACTGATGGAAACGGGGCTGTTCGTCAACCGTTCTATCTTGGATTGGTATTTCATTGACCACTGGTGGGACGGTAGATTTAAAGGAGGACTGGTTGAGTTCATGTTCGAACATCAGAACATCATTTCACGTGCACGCAAAGACAATGAAGAAAAAGGCAAATTGGTCTGGGGTAAAGCATTGGGGGAAAAGCTGGTGAAACGGTTCACCCAAAGTAAGAATATCCGCTTTGAGATTTTCAATGACTGGCTTCCTAACGATAACTGTTTCGTAAGTTTGGATGAAACACATAAGGACAAATACGGCATGCCTGTTGGAAAACTTCGTGTAGAAGGCCATCCTCATGACCTGAAGGTAGGTAAATACATTGCAAAAAAATGTGAAAAAGTACTCAGAGAGATGGGAGCTAAAAATATATACAGTTCGATCTCCCCAGCTCCTCCCCAAAATCTGGTAGCAGGGGGATGCCGATTCGGTAATGATCCAAAAACCTCGGTACTTAACAAATATTGTCAGGCCCATGATATACCTAATCTCTTTGTTGCAGATGCGAGCTTTATGCCGACAGGGGGATCTGTACCTTATACTTGGACGATTTATGCAAATGCATTGAGAGTGGGTGAACATATCGTACACTATCTCAAAAAAATCAGCAGTATGGCGTAACTGTTGACATTTTGGGAGCATACTATCAATATGACATGAATTTAAGCCAAATTTAAATCCATGTTTATTTTTTATTAATCGTAGACAGATACAATTATCAAATATTTTTTAGTATGGATTTTATTATCTGTCAAGACTTTCAATTTTCCAGGAGTATTCATTGAAAAAAATTTACACATTATTAGTCGCATTATCAGTGACGACAGTGACAAGCCAAGCTGCTTCAAAAACAGTGAAACACACGATCAAAAGTGGAGAGACTCTCTATACAATAGCACATAAGAACCACACAACGATCGAAGAAGTCAGAAAAGCAAACGGACTCAAAAAGGGTGAGATCCTTAAGCTCGGAAGAGTGCTTAAAGTGCCAAAGAATACCTATTTCCCCGGCAAGAAGAAAAACACCAAAGTAGCCAAAGCTGCTAAAAAAAGCAAAACACTAAAAGTGGCACAAAAGAGCCAAAAGAAAAGAACGCAGGTTAAAAGATCTGCTAAAACAGCGAAATATGCTATCAAAAACGGAGACACACTTTTTACAATCGCACGCAAACATCATACGACCATAGAAGAGGTCAAAAAAGCCAACGGACTCAAGCAGGGTGAGATCCTTAAGCTCGGAAGAGTGCTTAAAGTACCAAGAAATACCTACTTCCCCGGCAAGAAGAAAAATATCAAAGTGGCGGCAAAGGCAAAGAAGAAAAAGCTTAAAATTGCGGCTGTTTCAAAAAAGAAAATAACGAAAGCCAAAAGAAGTGCGAAAAGGGTAGCAAAAAATAAAAAATCCAACAGAATACTCCGAACAGCGATCAACAGACATGCGGCACCGATTTCAAGCAAGCGCATTAAAAAACGTTTACGCAAAAAATATGTGCTGGATGATATCTTTTTTAAGGCTTCACAGCCAAATATCGGGTTCTCTAAATTTAATGCCAAATCATCAAAGATCACAAGCCTGGCAAAGAAAAAGCTGGGAAAAAGATATGTATGGGGGGCAACAGGCAGCAAGAATACCTTTGACTGCTCAGGGCTGACAACCTATGTCTACAAAAAGAACGGGATAAACCTGCCAAGAAGGGCCATTTCCCAGTCAAAAGTAGGAAAACGCGTAAGCAGAAAGAACCTCAGAAAAGGGGATCTTGTTTTCTTTGATACCTCCAAAAAACATAGAGGCTATGTGAATCACGTAGGCATCTATATCGGGAACGGAAAATTCATCCATGCAAGTTCGGCAAAGAAAAAAGTTGTGATCACAAGTTTAAATAAACCGTTCTATTCCCAAAGATTTAAAGTGGCAAGAAGATTTGCCTCTTCATCATAAGTTAACTTAAGTCAAAATATCTCTAAAATGTGAGCTCCAGCTGGAAGCTCGCTATTCTGCCTCCAGAACAGCCCCGTTACTCGCGTTGGTTACCAGCGCTCTATATTGTCTAAGCCATTTGCTCTTGAGTGGTTTAACGATCGGTTTGAACTTCTCTCTTCTCTCTGCGATCTCTTCAAACGTAAGTTTTACTTCCAAAATATAATTGTCTACATCAATATGTATTTCATCCCCATCTTCAAGCAGGCCGATCATGCCGCCTTCTGCCGCTTCAGGACTCACATGCCCGATGCTTGCACCTCTGGTCGCTCCGGAGAATCGACCGTCAGTGATCAGTGCTACACTGTCCCCCAGACCCATGCCCATAATGAGGCTTGTAGGGCTTAGCATCTCTTGCATTCCCGGACCGCCGCGAGGACCCTCATAGCGGATGACCACAACATTTCCTGCCTTGACCTTTCCTGCTATGATCCCCTTGATAGCCTCGTCCTGGGAATCGAAACATACAGCTGTCCCCGTAAAGACTCTCTCTCCGGTAATACCCGCAGTCTTGATAACCGCACCCTGTTCAGCGAGGTTACCATACAGGATTGCAAGTCCTCCCACTTCGGAGTAGGGGTTGTCAATGGTATGGATGATATCTGTATCCAGGATCTCTGCATCTTTGACTTTTTCATAAAGTGTCTCACCTGTAATACCGAGATTGTCAAGCAGGATGTCATCACCGCGCTTCATCATTTCATGCATTACGGCATTGACACCGCCGGCCTTATTGATGTCTTCCATGTGAACAGTTGTCAATGATGGAGAGATCTTGGCAATATGCGAAACACGTTTGCTGATCATGTTGATATCTTCAAGGTTGAAGTCAACTTCGGCTTCTTTGGCGATGGCAAGCATATGAAGTACGGTATTTGAAGAACCGCCCATTGCCATATCTACGGCAAAGGCGTTACGCACAGCATTTTCGTTGAGTATGTTCCTCATTCTGTATTTTTCCTGTTCTGCAGCCTCGGATTTGGCGATCTCACAGATGCGTCTGGCAGCTTTTTTGTAAAGCTCCGTTCTTTCCGGTGTCAATGCAAGAATGGTTCCGTTCCCCGGAAGTGCGATCCCCATAGCTTCCATCAGTGTATTCATGGAGTTTGCAGTAAACATACCCGAACAGCTTCCGCCGCTTGGGCAGGCATTGCACTCCATCTCGGTTAATTTCTCTGCTGTGATCTCTCCTGCTTCATACTCACCAACTCCTTCAAAAACCGTAGCAAGATCGATAGGGGTACCGTCATTCATATGCCCTGCAGCCATAGGTCCACCACTTACAAATACGGTTGGTACATCTACACGCAGTGCACCTATGATCATTCCCGGAACGATCTTGTCACAGTTGGGGATAGCGATCATCGCATCAAGTTTATGTGCGTTCATGACCGTCTCTATGGAGTTTGCAATGATCTCACGACTTGGAAGAGAGTAGAGCATACCGTCATGTCCCATCGCGATCCCGTCATCCACACCAATGGTATTGAACTCAAAAGGGACACAGCCGTTCGCACGGATCTCCGTTTTAATGATTTCTGCTACTTTGTTAAGAAAAAAGTGTCCTGGGATGATCTCTATAAAAGAGTTTGCCACACCGATGAACGGTTTGTCAAAATCTTCATCTTTTAACCCGGTGGCACGGAGTAGACTTCTGTGTGGGGCACGATTAAACCCCTGTTTTATTTCGTCACTTCTCATAGAAAAGCCTTTATACTGAATTTTAGTGATTATAGCACTTTGCATCTCAAAAAATGCTAGAAAAAGTGTTTTTATAAAAAAATTTATTTTAAAGGTAGCACTTTCTCTTTACATTAAAAAGTTTTTTAGCTATAATCGCACTCCAATTTTAGACTAACGTCTTAAAGATGGAATGGAAATGCGGGCGTAGCTCAGCGGTAGAGCATAACCTTGCCAAGGTTAGGGTCGACGGTTCGATCCCGTTCGCCCGCTCCATAAACAATAAAATTTTAATCATTAAGTTTGGTACCAAATAAGCCCGGGTGGTGGAATGGTAGACACAGGGGACTTAAAATCCCCCGGTCATTGTGACCGTGCCGGTTCAAGTCCGGCTCCGGGTACCATTTGATGGGATATCAAATGGTACACTATTCATTCTTTAGCAGAAGGCTCAAGCGGCTAGTCGCTTTTTATAGTGTACTTTATTTGATGTCTCATCAATTTGGGACAATTTAAATAGAATATTTTTCACGGAACCATCGCCAAGTTGGTAAGGCTGCAGCCTGCAAAGCTGCCATTCGCCGGTTCGAGTCCGGCTGGTTCCTCCATTATAAACTAGGTTTTATCTTTTTTAGATAGAATTTTGCGTCTACATATTGTCGGGAGATGTCAGAGTGGTCGAATGTGCCGGTCTTGAAAACCGGTGAGGGTAACACCTCCGGGGGTTCGAATCCCCCTCTCCCGGCCATCCATTTTAAACAATCCAAACTAAGTCTCAATACAGCGTAACTTGAGAGCATTTAAGCTATTTCACTATTCTCGTCCTCCCCACATATTCCCCACACCAAAGTACAATCCAGAGCATCGAGTGAAATTTGAAGAGCACTTGAGCCCTATGTCAAAATGCCAATTCTAATCACTAATAGACCTTTTTTAGAAGACTATCCTACTACATAGTATATTAGTTGACAAATAGAAAAAATGTACCTATAATATAGGTTATAAAAACTAAATAATAGGTTATATTATGTTGGAAGCCTTACTTGGTT
>JANTHR010000056.1 GCA_024762315.1 Sulfurovum sp. | reverse complement strand
CTTCACTTCATAACGTTTCGTTTTGGCATAAAGAACCTGTGTGGATAGAAACACGAACGACAGGCTTACAAACAGTAGCTTTTTCATCATCACTCCTTAAAGTTAATATATTGAATTGTAACATACTTTTTTCTTTCGTTTCTATTGGGGAGGAAAGGGAACAAAAGAAACAGGAGTATAGGAAGCATAGCATGCCTGTTGTGGTCATCACTCTGAGATGGAATGCACATCAAACTCCAAACGGAAAATGCTGCAATCCGTAAAGCACACAAGCAGGGTATTACAACACATGATTGCAAAAAGTATAGAGACTGCACAGTCAACGCTGAATAGAATAGTCAAGAGAGATGTGAAGTAATGTGATTACGTTCATCTGAGCCCTGTAGTCCGATAAACAGCCAATCCTTTGAGTGAGTGTTCTAGCATGTTCATCGTTTGGGCATCAAGGGAATTTCCTTCTAAAGAGAGCCAAAGAAGTGATTGCAGAGATTTGACCGGTTCGACATCTTCAATACTATTGCATGAAAGATCTAAATAAACCAGAGAAGATAATGAAGCCAAAGGAAGAAGGTCGCTGAGTTGATTGTGGTGCGCTGCCAGTTTTTTCAACCCCTTCATATTTTTCAACGCTTCAAGATCGGTGATTTCGTTTTCGCCCATAAAAAGAAATTTCATATGTTTCATCCCTTTGAGAGCTTCAATCGAACTGATACGATTTTTTGTACAGGCAAATTTATGCAAACGTACTAAAGGCTTTACGGCATCCAGGCTATCAAGTTGATTGCGCGAAACGGACAAGCGCTCCAGCCAAACCAATTCACCAAGCTCAGCAGGGAGCTCCTGTAAATTCAATCCGCTCAGATCCAACCAAAGACGTTGCTCTTTTCGACACGTCGCTATTCTCTTTTTGGCTTCTTCTTGCATGTTAATCCTTATTTATGAAAACTGTTTTTGCTGTTTTTCATAGAAACGCATCATACCATTTTTTTAGCTCTAGTTTACTATATCCTGTTTTTCAGAGATAATGAAAACTACAGTCAGTAAATAACGATAATTGCCACCTTGGTTTTGAAAATCACGAAGAACAGCTGACATGCGAAACCCCCGCAATTTCAAAGAGTTCAGAGGGTTTTTTACTGTAGTATTTCTCCTCTGTCTCTTTGGACTGTTCGGCGTAGGGGTCGGTCATAACTGCTTGCAGCTCTTTTAGGAGTGTATAGTCGCCCCTCTCAGCTGCTTTATAGGCAGGTACGAGAAACCATTCGCGCAGTGTGTATTTGGGGTTGATGCGTTTCATTTGTTGGGATAGGGCTTCTTTGTCACCGGTTTTGATGCGTGCTTTCCATTTCTCAAGCCATGCTGACCAGTTTGCCAAGATACTGTCGTCATGCTTTAGGTCTTCATAGAAGCTTTTTTTGAGTGGTGTTATGTCCTCAGGTATGCTAGAGAGCTGGCGAAAGAAGAGGGTGTAATCGACAGAAGTTTGCACCATGAGCATAGTGAATTCCCGGAACAGTGCTGCATCAAAAGTCTCAAGTCCAAGCTTGGCGGCCCACATCTTTTCCATTTGGGCCTGCATGATTTCGGGAAAGCTGTTTTCTATCTCATCCAGCTCAAGCAGAGCGTTCTGATTTGATTGAAGTAAAGGCATCAACGCTGTGCAAAATGAATGGAAATTACGTTGGGCTGCCTGTGGTTGATTGAGGAATGAAAAGTGAACTCCTCCACCCGTCCACGGCTGATACTTTGGATCGAAGTTATCTATAAATCCAAATGGCCCGTAGTCGAGTGTGAAGCCTCCTGCGGCGCAGTTGTCGCTGTTGAAGTTTCCCTGGCAGTAGCCCACACGGATCCAGTTTGCTACCAGCGAGGTGAGTCGTGTGCGAAACTCTTGGGCTAGCAGTAGTACTTTTTGCTCAAGTGGGAGTGAGGGGTCTATGACATCACTGTACTCACGGTCTATGAGGTGCAGGACTATCTTCTCTAGCTCTTCCATTGCTTTGGGGTGTTCATTTTTTCGGGCACGGCGACCGAAAAGCTCTATCTGTCCGACACGCAGGAAAGAGGGTGCAACACGCGTGGTGATGGCGACAGCCTCTTCTATCATGACTTCAGGGTCTTTGGAGTAGGAGCCTTGGTGAAACCATGGACGCTGTACCGTTTCTGTTTTGGAAGTATAAAGCGTCAAAGAACGTGATGTGGGTATGCCAAGCGCATGCATGTGTTCCTGTGCCAAAAACTCACGTACACTTGAACGTAAGACGGCACGACCATCTGCACCACGGCAGTAGGGTGTCTGTCCGCCGCCTTTGAGCTGCATCTCCCAACGCTTGCCCTTTATCACCGCTTCAAGGATGGAGACCGCGCGCCCGTCACCGTAGCCGTTACCCGTGCCGAAAGGACACTGCTGGTAGTACTCTCTGCCATAGATGGAAAGGGCATATCCCGTGGCCCAACCGGTCTTTCGCAACGGTTGGGGTATTTGCGCAGTGTCGCCAGAGAACATGCGGACAAATTCATCTGATTGGGCCAGGCTGTCGGCAAAGCCCAGTTCACGAAAAAAGTCTTTGCTGTGTGCAATGTACTCTGGGTTTTCTATGGGTGTTGGATTCACCGGGACATAGTGTCCTGCAAAAACTTGCCTTGGAGAGTGGTCGACACCGTTTTCTTTTGCCTCAGGATCTTGGTCAAGTGTGTCCATTAGCGAGTAATCCGCCAGCAGAGCCAGATCGTTGAGTGTTTCTACAGTCGTAGAGGTTTGTTTTTTGACTTTCATGGTTTTCCTTAATATAGCAAAGATAAAACAATACTTTTAACATTTAAATTCCCTCCATAATACATAAATTTATTAAATTCTACATTTCTTTTTTAAGTTCACACATAGGATTCATAATAGAATACACGAGGCAGTAATGATAAGTAATAAAAATAGATTGTTTTATGCCAGGTTTTATCTGATCTGAAATATGAGATCAGAATAGAAGTTCTCTGAAAAAGATATCTTGCTATAATAGACAAAATCCAAAATGGGAATGCGTATGAGAAAATATAATATTCTTCTGCTCGCTGCTTTTGTGGCGGGCTCAAGCGGTGCTGTAAGTGCAAAAGGTTTGTCCGGTGTGGTGCTGGACAAGAGGAACGGTATTTACTGGCAGGATAATGCGGACTCAAAAGAGAGTTCGCAAGACTGGGATGATGCTGTGGAGTATTGTGACAAACTTAAGCTTGCCGGTATGGAACACTGGAGGCTGCCGACGTTCAAAGAGCTTTTCTCGATCGTGGATTACAATCGGATCAAGCCTGCGATCAACCCGGTCTTTGATTTTACGCAAGAGGGGACCTACTGGACTTCGACGACCTTTGCTACCAACATTTCCCGTGCATGGACGATCGATTTTAGGACAGGTAAGAGCTTTTACAGCTACAAAACCACCAACCACGCAGTTCGCTGTGTCAAAAATGTCCCTGAGGCAGCTGCAAAGGAGAACAAATGAGACCTTTATTTGTATGGTTGCTCACAGCTTCGATCCTGTTTGGAGCATCTTCCAAACTGGATGACAGAACAGGGCTTGTATGGCAGGACAATCAGGCTGTTGCAGAAGTGACTAAAAGTTACAGTGATGCAAAGAAATATTGTGAGCAGCTCAAAGTAGACGGTTTTGAGGACTGGCGTCTTCCGACATTGTCCGAACTCTATACTATCGTCGATATGAGACGCGAACGACCGGCACTTAAATACGGCTTTGAGATGCGTGTGGAAGAGTGGTTCTGGACAGCGACACTTTTTGCAGGAGATCCCAAAAGAGAGGCATGGAGACTCTCTTTTCGCTATGGTGAAGCGGAGCCTTCAAGACAGGAACGGACACTGCATGTACGATGTGTCAGAGGTTCCCGGTAGGGTAGACATTTCCCAATGATCACCCGCTGCTTGTACGCTGCAGAACTTAAAGAAATCCCATCGCAAGTTTGGCTTCATCGCTCATTTTTTCCTGACTCCATGGCGGATCGAATACCAGTTCAACGTCCAATGCTTCCAAGCCTTCAAGGCGAGAGGGGATGGACCTGACCAGATCGACGATAACTTCAGACATGGAGCAAGTCGCCGAGGTAAGGGTCATGGTGACTTTACAGTCGCTAAGGTTGGTTACCGGGTTCTTCCAGCAGTCTACCTCATAGATGAGTCCAAGATTGTAAATATCCACAGGAAGTTCAGGATCGTAAATGGTTTTCAGCTGTTCTATGACCTTCTCTTTCATCGCATCATCGGGCTGTGCATCTTCTGGCTTGAAGCACTTCTCTTCCGTTGCATCAAAGCGGCTGTCTACGCCGCCTACACTTTGAGCGCTGCTTCCGAATTTCTCTTCATAGGCTTTTAGCTCTTCCGCATTGGTAGGAACATCCGTCTCTTTTATATTGTTTATATCCATCTTACTCTCCTTATAAAAAGTATTGCAAAGCAATACATGCAATCATTTTTGATTGTTGACTTTTAATTCTTCACTGCACTTTCGTGCATACTCATATACTTTTTTCAAAAAAGCTTCCAGACTCTGTTGCCGTACAGGAGAGAGAAGCTCTACCACTCCCATCTCATGCAGTTTAGCCGGATCAAAACTCAATATCTCGTCCGGTGTCCGGTTATTAAAAATATCGAGCAGCAGCGTCAGCATACCTTTTGCCATTTCTGAAGTCCCTTCACCGCGAAGTATGAGCTTTCCATCCTTACATTCGCCTACAAGCCACGCTGCAGAGGCACATCCTTCCACAAAGGTCTCATCGTTTTTTTCCTCTTGGGCAAGTGTGGTATGCTTCTTCCCCAGATCAAAAATGTATTCGATTTTGTCGTTAGCAGAAGGAAAGAGGTCAAAATCTTCTTTATATCTTGCTACTGTTTCTTCCATAGTCATCATTTATCCTTTAGCGGTCATTGGAAGTGAAAACTCTAGTCTCACATTTTTTAGTGGGACTGAAGTCTCCACTTCCTATTTTGTATGTCCAGCATAAAATGCTTCTTCAAATGCCGATCTGATCTGCTCTTGATGCCGGCTGTCTTTCACAGTCTCTATGAGGGTATTGGCAAAGGCGATGACCAGCATCTTTCTTGCTTCCACATAGCTGATACCGCGGGATTGAAGGTAAAAGAGTTGCTTCTCATCCAGTTGTCCCGTCGTAGAACCATGACTTGCTTCAAGCTCATCGATATAGATCTCCAACTGCGGTTTTGCAGCCATATAGGCATCATCATGCAGCAGGATCGCTTTGGAGTTCTGATGTGCTTTGGTGTATTTTGCAGCATGTTCGACTTTGATCAGTGCATCGAAGATCCCTCTGGCATTGCCGTCGAGAATATTCTTTGCCTCCTGTAGAGAGGTAGAGTGTTCTGCTTTATGCACGATCTTGGAGACCGTGCCGCGTTTTGATGCATGGTTAAGGTAGAGCAGATGTCCTGCTTCCACATGGGCGTAAGCATCCAGATCGATCTTGAGCAGCTGCAGTCCAAAGTCACCGCCGAGATCAAAGCTTTTGAGCAGAGCATTGGCATGCTTGGCAACATTGATCTTGTGTGAGGCGACCATGGCATAACGGTTATTCTGCATCAGTTGTGTTTTGACGATCCTCAGGGTTGAATCCTGTGCAATATGCATATCATAACCGTAGAGTACCAGGCTTTTCTCTATCTCCTCTTCTTCGAAACGTTCATACAGTGTTGCATGTCTGTTGCTTTGGTTGACAAGTACGATGCGATAAGCAATCAGGGCATTGCTTTGTGTAAAACGGTGCACAAGCTCCAATTCTGCATCTCCGTCTATCTCTATTTTGATGATGTTCGGACTGAGAAGATGACCCAGATAATAGAGCGGATCAAAATGTTCCATGTCTATGGCATCACACTGTTCGTTATAGATACGCAGTCCTTTGGGAGCAGCGGTCACTACGCCGTCTGTGATCTCTATGGTGTCACTTTGCTGCACAGGTTTAGGCACATAGTTCAGTGTCTGGTAGTCTGCATCGAAGAGCTTTTCTATGTCAACATAACGATACTCCTCACTTTTTTTGTCGGGCAATCCCAGTGAGACGAATTTCTCAAGCAGCTGTTCCCTTCCCTTGACATGTAAAAGTGCTGCAAGCTCCTGTATGCTTTTGCCTTTTAGTTCACTGGGTCTCATTGCACTTCCTCGATGGAATCATAGCCTGTTTCTTCAAGCCGGGCAACGAGTTCCGGCCCGGCAGTTTTAATGACGCGCCCCTCTTTGAGTACATGGATATAATCAGGCTTGATATAATCCAAAATACGGCTATAGTGGGTTATGACAAGAAAAGCACGCTTGCCGTCCTTCATCCTGTTGATACCTTCTGAAACGGCTCTGAGTGCATCAATATCCAATCCTGAATCTATCTCATCGAGTATGATGACATCAGGTTCGAGTATGAGCATTTGCAGGATCTCATTACGTTTTTTCTCTCCGCCTGAGAAGCCTTCGTTGAGTGAACGGCTTATCATATCGGATTTCATGCCCAGCTCTTCGAGGTGCTGCTTCATGGTTCGCAGGAACTCTGCTGCATTGAGCTCTTCCTTGCCTTCATGTTTGCGTTTGGCATTCAAAGCGGTTCTGAGGAAATAGGCATTGTTGACCCCCGGGATCTCTACGGGATGCTGGAACGAAAGGAAGATGCCTTCCAGTGCTCTTTCTTCAGGCTCCCAATCTTTAATACTCTTGCCTTTATAGAGAATATCTCCGCCGGTCATTTCTATATCGTAGTGTCCTACGATCGTTTTGCTGAGCGTCGACTTACCTGCTCCGTTTGGCCCCATGATGGCATGGACTTTTCCCGGCTCCAGATCAAGGTTTAATCCTTTTAAGATCTCTTTATTACCTATCTTTGCATGTACATCTTTGATCTCTAATACTTTTTCATTGTTGCTGCTTTTGCTCATCCTACGCTTCCTTCTAATGTTAATTCCAATAATGCTTTTGCTTCTACAGCATACTCCATCGGGAGCTGACTGAAGACCTCTTTACAGAAACCATGTACGATCATGCTGACCGCATCCTCTTCATTGATCCCGCGTTGACGCAGGTAAAAAAGCTGCTCATCACTGATCTTGCTGGTGGTCGCCTCATGCTCTATCTGACTCTGGGTATCTTTAGACTCCAGGTAGGGGAAAGTGTGCGCACCGCACCGGTCGCCGATCAGCAGTGAGTCACACTCCGAATAGTTCCGTGCACCGTCGGCATGGGTACCCACTTTGACCAGCCCTCTATAGGTATTCTGGCCTTTCATGGCAGAGATACCTTTGGAGATGATGGTAGAAGAGGTATTTTTTCCAAGGTGGATCATCTTGGTTCCCGTATCGGCCTGCTGGGCGAGGGTAGTGACCGCTACGGAGTAGAATTCACCCACAGTGTTGTCACCTTTGAGGATACAGCTTGGGTACTTCCAGGTAATGGCCGAACCCGTTTCAACCTGTGTCCAGGAGATCTTGGAGTTATCTCCTTTGCAAAGACCTCTTTTGGTCACGAAGTTATAGATGCCGCCTTTTCCGTTCTCATCTCCGGGATACCAGTTCTGGATGGTGGAGTATTTGATCTCGGCATCTTTCATGGTAACGAGTTCAACCACGGCAGCATGAAGCTGGTGTTCATCTCTTGTCGGCGCGGAACACCCTTCGTTGTAGCTGACGTAGCTGCCTTCATCGGCAACGATGAGTGTACGCTCGAACTGTCCGGTATTGAGTGCATTGATCCTGAAGTAAGTGCTCAGTTCCATCGGGCAGCGCACCCCTTTGGGGATGTAAACAAAGGTACCGTCGGTGAAGACTGCAGAATTGAGTGCTGCAAAATAGTTGTCATTCATGGGTACCACAGAGAACATATATTTTTTAACAAGTTCGGGGTAATCACGGATCGCTTCGGAAATGGAACAGAAGATAATGCCGTGTTTGTTCAGCTCTTCCGTGTAGGTGGTCTTGACAGATACGGAGTCCACGACTGCATCAACAGCGACTTTCACACCGGCAAGCTGCTTCTGTTCTTCCAGAGGGATACCCAGTTTTTCATAGGCAGCAAGGATCTTTGGATCGACCTCGTCCAGACTCTCAGGGCCGCCGGTCTTCGGCGCGGCATAGTAGGAGATGGACTGGTAGTCAATGGGTTCATACTCCAGTTTTCCCCAATGCGGTTCTTTCATGTCGAGCCATTTACTGTAGGCTTTCAGTCTCAGCTCAGTCATCCATTCGGGTTCATCTTTTTTCTTCGAGATAAAACGAATAATATCTTCACTCAGCCCCGGCGGTACGGTTTCGGTCTCGATGTCTATCTCGAAACCCAGATTGTACTCACCTGAGACGGCTTTGTCGATCTCTTCTTGTGCCATCTTTTTTTCCTTTTATAATTGATACAATTTTTATCTTATTTACTTATACCTAACTTATAGCACAAAAATGCTGCAATGGTCAAGTCACTGAGGTCACATTTTTATAGTATAATCCAAATAGATACATTTTTATATTCTTTGAGTACAGCGTAAGGAGGTATAGAATGAAACCGATCAAAGGATTATTGTTTGACATCGGCGGTGTGTTGTATGTGGGTAATAAGGTCATCAATGGGGCACCCCGGAGTATTAAGATGCTGCACCAGCACTTCCCTATGCGGTTTGTCACCAACACAACACGTACACTTCCGGGTACGATCATTGGCAAACTCAGAACATTTGGTTTTGATATTCATGATGAAGAGTTGTTCACAGCACTGGATGTGACCCGCAACTTTCTCCTCTCCCAACATGCTACAGTTCTGCCGGTGATGACAGATGAAGCAGAGAGCTATTTTAAAGAGCTCTTCTCCGAGAGACCCGATTATGTCGTCGTCGGAGATGCCCATACCAATTTTGACTATCCCCATCTCAATCGTGCATTCAGGGCACTAATGGATGGCGCATCACTCATTGCTGCAGCCAGGAACAAATACTTCAAGGATGAGGACGGCAAGCTCTCTTTGGACGCCGGAGGGTTCATTGGGGCACTGGAGTATGCTTCGGGCAAAAAGGCACGCACCATCGGTAAACCCAGCCAGACCTTCTTTCATCTGGCTGTAGCTTCGATGGGCTTGCAGGCACACGAAGTACTGATAGTAGGAGATGACATAGAGTCCGATATCAAAGGCGCACAGGATGCCGGACTGCAAGCCGCACTGGTCAAGACTGGAAAATTCCAGGCCAGTGATCTGGAGAAAGGGATCCGCCCTGAGCTGATATTGGATGATATGACACAGCTTGTAGATTATCTGTTGAAGTGATAGTGATTGATGAATGTATGAAGTGGTTACCCAATGGAGCATGTTTTGACCGCGGGAGGCGGATCTGGGTCAGCGACCCTCAGTTGCCAGAATGTCTAAAAACCTAGGTTTTATACAAAATGCACCACAAATGCGGCTCATGATATCAGTTGAGTTCACATGTGAGTATGGAGTTGAGCATACCGAGGGCGATCTGTTCCGTACCCACTACGATATTGAATTGAGGAAACTCTTTCTGGAGTTCTTCTTCCTCTTGGAATTTGTCTACCTTGATGATCACACGGGCATCCAGGGACATTGCACTTAAGATTTCACAGACCAGATGCACTTTCTCGCTGTTGTCGAATGCTACGATAATGGCAATACTGTCATAGATGTTCACAGACTCCAAAATGCTCTTTTTGGAAGCATTTCCGAAGAGTACGCTTCTGCCTTCTTTTTGTGCTTCTATGACATTGTGCATATTGCTCTCTATGGACACGTATTCTATTCCCTGCAATGTGAGTTTCTCGCATACTTTGCGACCTAGGCGGCCATACCCGAGAACAACAACATGGTTTTTGAGTCGTCGTACCTGAGGAAGGAGAGGCTCCAGTTCCTGTTGCCCTAAAATCCTATCTGCCAAAAATGAAATATTGCGTAAGACAAATGGTGTGACTACCATAGAAAGAATGATGGTGGCAATGAGTACTTGAGAGACCGTATCATCAACTAGTGCCTCAGTGCCGGCAAGTTCAAAGACCACTAGGCCGAACTCTCCCAACTGGAAGAGTGCAAGTGCGGTTTTAATCGCTATCCGTTTGCTACTTACACGCTTTAGTAACAGATAAATGATGGATATTTTGACAGAAGTAAAAAGTAGAAACAATCCCAATATGCTTAAATAGTGTGCTGCGATCACAGAGAATTCTATCTGCATGCCGACGGTGATAAAAAAGATGCCAAGGAGCAGATCTCTAAAAGGTATAAGGTCAGCCTGAACCTGGTGTTTGTAGCGAGTCTCAGCGATGATCATTCCTGCAATAAAAGCCCCCAAAGAATAGGAAAATCCCAGAGAGTGAGCCAGAAGAGACGCTCCCATGACCAAAAACAAGATAGACCCTACAAAGATCTCATCCGAGTTGCTTTTAACCACTTCGTTGAAAAAGGGCTCAAGTATAAATTTACCAAAAGACCACAGAACAATAAACAGGATCACTGCATCACGTAATGTTTCCCAGAGCAGGGTGCCCAAAGAGAGATCTTCTTTGGAAAAGAGAGTGATCATCAGTAAAATCGGAATGACCATCATATCCTGAAAGATCAATATGCCCAGTGATCTTTGTCCATACTCTTTGTTGATATCGCGGTTGGAGTTGAGTATCTTGAGTACAATAGCTGTAGAAGAAAGTGCAAGTGCGGCAGCGATAATAAGGGAAGACTTTACCTCAATATCAAAAAGATAGTAGGCAAGCAGGAAAAAAACAGACATACTCAGACCTACTTGCAAACCGCCAATTACAAAGACCTCTTTTCTCATCTTGATAAGATGTACGATGGAGAACTCCAATCCTATCGTAAACATAAGAAAGACAATACCGAATTCTGCAATGGTATGAAGTTCTTTGGAGTTAGCCTCATGCGTAAGCCCCAAAGATAAAGAGATGATGACACCGGTTGCAATATAACCAATAATGGTCGGTATATGCAAACGCGTCAGAACAAGATTGGCAACAGTAGCGATAAAAATAGTAAGTACAATCGTTTCAAGTATCATAATGTTTTTGTTTCTTTCTTAATATTTGATAATATTAACTCTCTGCGGAGAATTCCATTATAACACAATAATAGGTAAAACATTAGAAATAGCTGTCAAAGTGTATAATATTGATTGTTTGGTTTGAAAGAGGTATGATTTTGGTTGCGGGAGGCGGATTTGAACCACCGACCTTCGGGTTATGAGCCCGACGAGCTACCAAACTGCTCTATCCCGCGACAGATAAAAAGATTTTTTTCTCATATTTGAATGAGAGTGAGATTATAGCTTGAATAAATATATTCAAACTTAAATCCAATGGATGGGGTAGAGGGATTCGAACCCCCGAATAACGGTACCAAAAACCGTTGCCTTACCGCTTGGCGATACCCCAGCCCTCATAAGTCCTATTGCTTATGTGGACGGCATTATAGCACCAAATGTTTCACTTGTCAAGAGCTTTTTTTGAAAAAATAAAAAATTTCTATATTTGAAGTCATAGAAGGTATAATACAACAATAATATAGATAATTTTTGAGGGATGTGTATGTCAACAGAAGCGATACAAAGAGTAGAAAAAGCCATAGAAGAGATCAAAAGGGGAAGGATGGTCATCATGATGGATGATGAGGACCGTGAAAATGAGGGTGATCTGGTCTATGCCGCTACTTTTTCTACACCGGACATGGTCAACTTTATGGCCAAAGAGGCAAGAGGGCTCATCTGTACGCCCATTACCAAAGAGAGGGCGGCCAAACTTGACCTCATGCCAATGGTAGATAACAATATTTCCAACCATGAAACGGCTTTTACCGTTTCCATAGATTCAGCCAATGCAGAGACGGGGATCTCTGCTGCTGAAAGGAATGACTGTATCTCAAAGCTTGCAAATCCTCTGACCGTTGCCGAGGATTTCGTACGGCCGGGGCATATCTTCCCTCTTATCGCCAAAGATGGCGGTGTACTGGTAAGGACAGGGCATACCGAAGGCTCTGTCGATATTTGTAAACTGGCGGGCCTGGCACCTGCAGCCGTGATCTGCGAGATCATCAAAGATGATGGAAAGATGGCACGCAAGGATGATTTGGAGATTTTCTCGCAAAAGTACGATATGCCCATCGTCTACATCTCCGATATTGTCGAGTACCGTCTGGCAAATGAAAAACTGGTCAGGCGTATCTCAACCCAGGAGAGCGAACTTAAAGGTATGAAGGTAGAGAAGATCGTCTACAGTGACCACCTGGACCGCACCCACACGATCATACAGTTCTACAAGCTGCATGAGACCGCCAACGTGAAGTTTCACAATATCGGTCGTGATGTCGACCTCATACTCGATGACAAGCGTTTCAGTGCACTGGACCATGCCATAGAGTATCTTAAACACAACGGCGGTATCCTGGTCTTCCTGGATACGAAGACCATTTCACAGGAACAGGCTAAAGAGTTCGGTGTGGGTGCACAGATACTCAAAGACCTTGGCATCAAAAACATCAACCTGCTTACAAGCAACAAAGAGACAGAATTTGTGGGACTTTCCGGATTTGGACTGGATGTGGTGGAGAAAATAGAAGTCGTTTGATCTCAATGTTGGGTAAAGATCAATTCTCCTACGCTCTGACCGATCGCTTCTGAGACGACAGTGCATTTGACGATGAAAAGGTAGTAGACCTTACGGTCAGTTTCATCGTAGAGACTTTCAAAATTCCCCATGCCTTTTGCCAGTACGATATCGGCATCGTCGAACAGCGTTTTGGATGATGCGTTGGCATAGCGCAGATCATACCCCGGTGTGGGCACGCCTGTATCGACAATCGTTGCCAGAGGTTTCAGTATTTGTGCTTCTTTGACAGTGACATCGTTGATAATGGGCATCCCCCGTACGAAATAGTATACTTCAACATCATACTGCTTTTTGATGGTCTCAATGAGAAGTTTGTCGAAAACATGTTCACCGGTATTGTCCCCGATGTAGACCAGTGTTCTTGCCGATTTCAACTCCTTTTCGAATGTCTCGAAATCATCTATGCCGAAATGACGATGAAAATGCGTCTGTATGGTTTCGTTGAGATCAAGCTGTTTTTGCGCACCAAAGTCGATGACATTTCCGATGACAGCGAATTTCACCGCATCATGCAGGCTCTGCACAAAAGCAGTATCGACCTGCAGTGCCATTTGGGTGGCATGCACTTTTGCTTTGGCTACAGGGTCATCCACGCCGGTCAGCTCGGCTATTTTTGCGTAAGTCTCTTTGGCGATCTGGGGCGG
>JANTHR010000055.1 GCA_024762315.1 Sulfurovum sp. | reverse complement strand
ATAAAGCTTTCTGCCTTCTCTTTGGCTACCAGCATGGCACCCAGCCCCATTTTGACAAGATCGTCCACCGTCACTCTTTCCATTTTCGACTCCTTTGGTAGAATATAAAGCCCGGAACAGGAACATACTCATTATCCAGACTATTTTTAAAGTATATCTTTTTTTTAAAAAAGATTCAAAACAAGAAATCTCATACTGAACATTGCTTATGGCTGCCCTAGTCCAAACACATTGGAAAGGGTATTGATGTAATTAAAATATCCTGTGATCGCTACTGCTTCTATGATCTGAACATCACTCCAACCCATCTCTTTGAGCGCATCGATCTCCTCTTTCACGATCTTGTAATTCTCTTTACCTGATGCTTTGATACAAAAATTCAATAGTGCCTTCTCTTTGTCATCAGTTTTGATGGCATCAACACCTTGTAGGATCTCTTCTATTCTCTCTTGGGTCAAACCAAGCATTTTTGCTATATTTTTATGAACATCAACACACATTTTGCAGCTATTTTCTTTTGAAATCAGAAGCGCTATTGCTTCTTTGATATTGTAAGAGAGTGTTGTTTCATCCAAAAGATATCTCTGCACCATACCATCCGTTGCAAAATACACTTTTTCATCTACTGCCAACAACTTGAATATATCACCTAAATGGCCTGTTTTTTCTAAAATAGGTTTTGCTTTTTCCTGTATAGCAGGAGTCATATCCTCAAATTCCACCAGTTCTATATGTGCCATGCTTCTTTCCTTTAGTATATATTATGTCAATAGATTGTACCGCATTATACAAAATATGAATTTAGATAGCATTTTGATCTTCGCTATTCTCTAGATTCACAGCCAATACATTACGCAGTGATTTTGAAAAACTTTTAACAAGATGCATGTCATTGATAGTAATGGCTGTCATGGCTGAGTTTATCTTTGGGTTTCTGGCAATATTTTCAATAAGATGCATACTGTTGCTGTAGGAATCCGCTATTTTTTTATAGGTACTTTCCATCTCTTCGATAAAGGTACTATCTCCTTTTCTGGCTTGATGATAGGCAAGCACACTTTTAAGTATCTGGTAACGTATATTCCTGTAAAAAGATATCTCTTCACTGCTTGAAGCATCATAAAGCATGTTAAGGTCATCAAGTATGTCTTTTATGGCTTTTGCAGCCGTTGTCAGATAGGTTAGTTGCCGAAGAAGTGTATTAATCTTCTTTTGATGGTTTTCATTGACAGTTTTACCGGAGAGAGCTGATATATAACGATACACTTCCCCTTCAAGTAGACGTATTTTTTCATAGAGTTTGGTATAAAGAATATCAAAATTTTCATCATACTGATCAAGCAGTTTATCGATTGACGTACTCTGCTCATACGCTTTCGGAGGGGGAATATTGATCGCCAAAAGTGCAAACTCCTCGATCTTGTCATTAAGATGTCCCATCTCTTTTTCCAAAGCATCCACTGCAAGCTCAGGTACATCCGTCGATACATTATGGATGTAGTCTGTAACACAAATAGTTTCCTTTTTAAATAACTTTTTTACCCCTTTGGCAAGCAGAGAAATAAACGGATACCATAACGCCACGCCCAAGACGTTAAACAAAGTATGAAAAAGCGCTATCTGCACAACATCATCAACATTGGGAAAAACATTCCGGACAAATAAAATGAGCCATGGTAAAGTTAAAAGTGCCACAAGCGCTGATGAAAGATTAAAAATAAGATGTGCAACAGCCGTACGTTTCTTGTCAGGTATACCACCTATGGCACCCAATATAGCCGTTACGGTTGTACCTACATTAGCACCTATGACATAGGCTGCTGCTGCCTCAAAACTGATCATATGGGCAAAAATGGCACTCTGCACAATGGCAATTGCTGCAGAACTTGACTGGATGATCGCTGTGATCACAAGACCTATGAGAGCATAAAAATATGGACTGCTATACAAATAGGAAGAGAGATCCAGATTTTGTGAAAATACACCAAAACTTTCTTTCATCCCTTCAAGCCCTAAAAAGATCAATCCGAACCCTACCAGCATACTGAAATAGTTTTTCCATCGCCCTTCCTCACTAACCAAAACACTGCCCAGCCCGCCAATTCCTATAAAAACATAGGAGAGAAGTTTTATATCCATTTTGAAACCGATCAGCGCTACGATCCATGAGGTGACCGTTGTTCCGATATTTGAGCCAAAGATAACAGCAATGGCACTTTGCAGACTCATCATTTCCGCACCGATGAGAGAAAGTGCCATCAGTGTCACGACCGAAGAACTTTGAAAGAGTGCTGTAGCGCCCAGACCGGTCAACAGACTTTTAAAACGTGTTGCCGTTGCATTGCCGACAATAGTTTTAAAAGTACGGCCGGCCGAAACCCTGATCTGGTTTTCCAGGTACAGCATGCCAAATAGAAAAAGTCCCAGACCGGCAAAAGCTTCTATCCATGTACTGATCGTATGCATTTTATTGGTTTCCTTGATTCATTTTTAGAACAACTTTCCGATCTTTCTAAATCCGTACCAGTACAGCAGTGCCCCCAAAAGCAATACGCCGCTGAAATATGGCAGAAGATCGGAAAACGCTGTTCCTCTGTAAAAGATGCTCTCAGTCCCTTCTATATAATACCTCAACGGAGAAAAAAGTGAGAGTTTCTGGAAGATGGGATGCATGGCATAAACAGGTGTCCAGGCACCGCTGAGGAAAATAAGCGGCATCATGATGATAATGGAAAATTGTGCTACCTGTAAGACACTTTTGGAAACAGCGGCCACAAAAAGACCGATGCCTGCACTGGAAAAGGAATAGAGAAAAGTCAGCAGCAAAAAGGCCCAGATCGAACCATTCATCGGCGCATGGAACCCACCGAACACAACAAACCCCAGTGCCAGGACAACCCCTGCCATAACGATGAGCACCTGTGAAAGTGATTTGGCCAGGATGATCAGCCTGGGGTCAACAGGCATGAGCAGCATGATCTCCCATGTCCCCTCTTCCTTCTCTTTCACAAAGACCACCGCGGTCAATATGACGATGAGCAGTGTAATGACAGAAAGCAGTTCAGTCAGTGCCATAAAGCTTTTGTTGTCTGCATTTTCATTAAAAAGTTTATGTGTCTTGATGGCAACGGGTAGGTCAAGTTCCGAAAAGTCCAGAACGATGTTTTGCAAATAGCCCAGTGTCGTGAAACTCTGGCTTGCCGCTGTGGCATCGAGCAGTACATTGAGCTGTGCCTGTTTGCCCTGGCGGAAATCTTTTTCAAACCCCCTGTCAAAAACAAGACCGACCAGAGTCTCTTTATTGAAAATAGAACGGCTGAGCTCTTCCTGGGACCTGTAGCGCTTTGGGGGAAGGAATTCGGGTGTATGCAGATGGGTCAGTATCTTTTGGCTAATCCCGCCACCCGTTTCATCCACATACCCTATATGGACATTACGCGGTTTGATCTGTATCCCTTCCCCTGCAATGTAAATATCGATCGTAAAAGAGTAAATGACCATTGCGACCAATCCTGCAGAGCGTAAAAAGGCCAAAAGCTCTTTACCCAGTATAGCCCAGAAAATACGGTTCATTTCAGCTCCTTTTTCAAAAAGAGTGTACCCAACGAGAGCATAACCAGCGCATAAAAGACCAAAATAACCAAATAAAGCTGTGTCTTGGCAGAGGCAAGCCCCTCACCGATGAGAAAGGTATCGTACAGGATATGCGTATAATACATTACCGGAAACATATGTGCTTCAATATAGGATTCCCCGACCATGGATGAGATAGGCATCAGTATCCCCGAATATAAGAATCCGGGAATGATCGTAATGATCACGGTAAGCACCACTGCAACAATCTGCCGTTTGGTGACCACAGAGATGAGCATTCCGATCGAAAGACTGATAAGTATGTAAAGTTCCGATGTCAGCCAGTAGAGAGTAAAACTTCCGCGAAACGGCACATCAAAGAGTTTGGTAGCCACCAGAAACAGTATAAAGATATTCACCGAATGCAGTAACAATACTGGTATCAGTTTGGCGGCAAGAAACTCTCTCTTACTCAAAGCAGAGGCATAAAAATTAAAAATCGTGCCATTCTCCTTCTCTTTAACGATGAGCAGTGCTGCCAATATCGCCGGTGCGACAAGCAGTACTAATCCTATGAGGCCGGGAACGATGGCATCTTCATCACGCATTGCCTGATTGAAAAGATTGCGGTTGTTGAGCGTGATCATGCCTTTTGGCATACCCAGGTTTTGTGAGGCTTCCTGTGCCGTATTCAAAATCACACCCTGTACATAGTTCTCCATCGTCGTTGCCCGTGTAGGAAAAGCTGCATCCACGAATACGCCGATCTCGCTCTTTTGCCCATGCAGCAGCCGCTTTTCAAAAGAAGAAGGGATAATGACTATAATATCTGTTTTTGCCTGTTTTATACGATGTAATGCTTCCTTTTCACTCATTTGGGCGACCGTTGCATCAAAATACCTTGAATGCTCGAATTTGCTCGTGAGTACTCTGGAGTATTTACTCTGGTCGTTGTCTATGATCAGTGTTCTGGCATGGGAAACATCCATACGTATGCCATATCCGAACAGCATCAGTACCATAGAGGGCATCAGATAGACCATCACAATAAGCCGCGTACGCAACAGTTCGGTCAGTTCTTTGAACATATAAGCTTTGATGACGCCTAGTTTCATCGCTTACTCCTGTAATATTCAAGGAATATCTCTTCAAAACTCTTCGCATCGGGATGCGCTGCATGAAGTGCTTTTACACTGTCATCAGCGATCTTTCTGCCCTCTTTCATTAAAACCACTCTATCACAATACTCCGCTTCACTCATATAATGCGTAGTGATCAGAATGGAGATGCCCCACTTCTTTTTGACTCCCCGTAGTATCTGCCAAAACTGTGCTCTGGCAATGGTATCTACACCGGAGGTCGGTTCATCAAGAAAGAGGACCACCGGTTCATGCAACATGGCTGCTGCAACGGAGAAACGCTGATTGATACCCAGAGGCAGTTCATGGGGAAAATAGTCCATGTAATCTTCAAACCCAAGTTCTTTGGCATATCGATCGATACGGCTCAATGCTGTAGTGACGGCAATACGATGCATATTGGCAAAGTAGAGCAGATTTTCCCGCACTGTCATATCTTTATACAGTGCAAAATGCTGACTGACATAGCCAATCTTTGATTTAAGCCTCTGACGGTCTTTCCCGCTGCGTATCTGCTGTCCCAGCAGATAAAGTTCCCCCTCATCTATGGGGAAAAGTCCCAACAGCATCTTGATAAAGGTGGTCTTACCTGCACCATTGGCACCCAGCAGTCCAACGATCTCTCCGCCATGCAGATTCATGGAGACATGGTCATTGGCAACAAAATCACCAAATATCTTTGTCAATCCTTTGGCTTCCATCACTACCTGCGGGACCTCATCCTGACTTTCACGCGCTTCTATCTCAATGTGCGGAAGGGTTCGGCCTTTTTGAAGTGCATTGACAAAAAAGAGTGCTTCGAGTGTCGGTTCTGTATGGGGTGCGTGAAGCGGTTTCAGACTGTAGGTCTGTTTGTCTAAACTAAAACATCTTTCATTTTCACAGGCTGTCTGCTCATATGTATAGCTTTTCACTGAGTCGATCAGTGCTTTACTCGTATCCTTTGCAATAATCTCACCTTCATCAAAAAGCAAAACCCTGTCCATCTTTGCTGCTTCCTGCATATAAGCCGTACTCACCAATGCAATGGTTCCCTCACTTTTACAGATCTCATCAAGAATTTCCCAGAGTTCCATACGGCTGAGAGGATCGACGCCGGTGGTAGGCTCATCGAGTATCAGCAGTTTGGGACGGTGCAAAAGGGAACAGATGAGAGAGAGTTTCTGCATCATTCCGCCGCTGAGCTTGCCTGCCTGACGGTCGGTAAAGTCTGAAAGACCCGCCATGTGAAGCAGCTTCTGCCGATAGGTTCTGAATGATGCATCCTGTCTGAGATTGCGTATGTTCGCAAAGAACGATAAATGTTCGCCTACGGTCAATGTCTCGTAAAGCACCAGCCCGATCCCCTGTGGCATCAGGCCAATGTTAGATTTGAGTTGTTCTGCCTCCTTGGGCGAATGATAGCTTACACCGCCGTAACACACTTCCCCCTCAAAGCGGATCACACCTGCAATAGCATGCATGAGTGAGCTTTTCCCCGAACCATCCGCACCGATGAAGCCGATGATCTCTCCGGCATTGGCTTTGAGTGAGGCCTCTTTGATCCCGATCTGTTTTTTGTAAGAGACCGTTACATTTCTGACTTCAAGATCGGCCATTGTCTCTCCATTCAAAAAATAGTGCCACCAGTGTGGTCCAAAAAAGTCCCAATCCCAAACCTGCGATCACATCACTCAGCCAATGAACATCCAAATAGACCCGTGAAGCAGCGATCATCAACGGCCATGTGATACAGGCAAGCAACAACACTGTCTTCAGGATGACAGAGTCTACTCTTTTGACAAGGATGAAATAGAGTGCAGCAGACATGGCTGACGCCATCGTAGCATGTCCCGAAGGAAAGGCATAGCCACTTACTTCGATCACCTCCGAACCCGGACGCAAACGTCCGACAATCGATTTGATAATCATAAAGGCTGTTGCCGAACCTATAACGGTCACAAGATAGAACCAAAGATCCCTGTACCATTTCAGATATACCAAAATCACCATGACCACAGCGGAGAAGACAAGAATACCCATACCGCCGTTCATATGGGTCAAAGCGATCATCCAGCTATTCAGTACTGGTGTCTGCAATGCATTCACATGGATACTGATCCATCTGTCGATCACAAGTATAAACTCTTTTTCAATTACATCTTCTGCCATTTTAGAAAAAAGATAGAGTCCAAAAAGATTCGCTACTATAAGAAAAGGATGTTTTTTAAGCAATGCTATGAGTTTAGTTCCCATTCTTCATCCTTGTCAGTATAAAAATAAGCACTAACAGTGACGTTCCGCCCAATGAAAAGAGCAATGCATCCTGCATACTTACATGTTCCCAGATCACACCGCACACATAAGCACCCAATGCTGTAAAGACCGCTACCCCTGCATAAAAAACACCATACACTGATCCTCTATTATCGGCATACTGTGAAATAAAGGCACGATTGGCATTCAGTGAAGCAACGGTAAACAAGCCTAAAAAGGCATAGGCGATCCAGGTGAAGACCGGTTTTTGCATCAGCAAAAGCAGTTGTGCAATGATTCCGCTGACATAGGCAAAAAGAAGTACATATTTTACACCGAAACGGTCGATCAAAAGTCCCAGAGGATAACTGGTAAGGGTCTGTACGGCCGTCGAAACCACAAAAAGCAATGGGATGAGTGCCGTCGCGATGCCTATGCTTTTGGCCTGCATGGTAAAGAAAGCATCGTTAAAGAGAAAAAAGACGAATAGAAAATAAAAGAACAAAGACTTCACTGCCTCTTTGTCCTTATGTGTCAAGCGAAAAGAGGCAGATGCCCGTGTCTGTCTCTTTGCAACATCTTTTACAAAAAAAGCTACAAGAACAAGCCCTATGACTCCCGGGACCAATGTGGCATAGAAGATGTTACGGATCACCGTTTCACTCTGTCCGAAAAACCATAACAGTCCGAAAAGAATAAGCGTACCGCTCAATTCTCCTGCAATGTCCATGGTCTTATGAAACCCGAATGTCTTTCCTGATGCATTGGCTTTGCTGTACTCGGATATCATCAGATCCTTGGGGGCAGAACGCATTCCTTTACCCAAACGCTCTAACGCTTTGAGCAACGCCACGCTTTTATAGCCATGACTGAAGCCTATCAGCGGCTTGCTCAGTGCCGAAAGCGCATACCCTCCGACGACCAGAGGCTTGACTATACCGTATCGGTCGGAAATGTATCCCGAGAGCAGACGAAGCGCATAGGAGAAGAAAGTGGCAATTGCAACAATGATCCCCAGCTTATCCATTCCCTCATGCAGTACAACCACGACAAAAATAGGTAGAATAGGATTGATCATGGCAGAAGCCATATCGGTAAAGAAACTTACCCACCCCAGCATGACCACATTTTTGTCGATATTTTTCATAATACAGGTATCTCATCCAGTGAAGATGGCAGCCCTTTGCCGTCTATGGAGATGACCCCGATGGCGGGAATACCCAGTTTCAAAAGCGGGTCCACTTTCAGCGGTTTGAGGTGCACGGCAAACACACGCTGTATCCTGTCGCTGCGTACGCTCACTTCTTTGGGTGTGAACTCTGCCTGCTGTGCGACATTGACCACTTTGGCTTCTATAGGCCTGTCGGGGTAGGCATCGAGGAAGATCACCGCTTTGTCCCCTACTTTGATCTTTCCGTTCTGCAGGGTGTCGACAAATATCTTCAGATACAAGGATCGGGGGTCGATCAGGGTTGCCACCGGCATCCCTGCACCCACCACTTCACCGACATTGGCAATCTTTTCCACCGTATATCCGTCTATAGGTGATTTCAGTGTCAATTCTGCAATGACCGATTCTACCTGAACCTTCGATGCTTCCAACGCTTTGATATTTTCCTTGAGTGCCTCAATGGAAGATTCAATGGAAAAGATCTGTTTTTGTGAAGCCTTTGCTTCTTCTACCGAACTTTTGGCAACTGCTATGGCCGCTTCCAATTGAGAAACCTGCAGGACAAGTGCATCGTATTTGTCTTGTTCCGTATCTATCTTGAGTTTGGAAAGCTCAAAGGTATGCGGGTCAATGGCTTTGCTTTTGTAAAGGAAAATGGAACGTTCATGATCTTTTTTAGCCTGGGTAAGTACTTTTTTCTGTATTTCAATATTTTTCTTCAATACATTCATCTGCGTCTGTGTCGATCTCAACTGCTCCTGCGCTTTTTTCAGTCCGGCGGGTATGGTCGTTCTGGATATCTCCAGTTCGGTCATTTTGGCTTCGAGTGTTTTTTTCTGTGCACTGATCTGCGCTTCTATCTGCGCTTTCTGCGCCTCATACTCTCTGCTTCCCAGAATGGCGACAACCATCCCCCTTTTCACTACGGTGCCGTCATCCACATTGATCTTCTCGACACGCCCCGGATACTTTGTGTTGAGATTGGTCAAATCACCGTCTATACGTCCAGTACCTTCTACAAGGTTCTCAGGCAAAGTTTTGGGGTGAAGCTTTTCATAGATCATTACCAATGCGATGACGATCATAAGGGCGGCTACGAATCCTATCCAGTATTTTTTGATGATTTGCATCTTTTTCCTTTTTTAGTGTATCGGCTCTTCCATCGTATAAAGCGCCTCTTTCATGGCATCAGACTGAGACTCGATAACCTTTACCGCATCTTCCAAGCCCTGGTTATAACAGTACGGCCCGATCTCTTTAGCAAAGAACTCCAGCAAAAACTCCGCATCGAACTGACCTATCTCCTCCCCGAGTTCACGGTTGAAATAGGCTTTGACCTTATGAACAAGATGTGCTTTTTGTTCTTTTGTAAATTCTATCTTTTTCACACTTTTATCTCTCCTGTATTTAATATTTTTCTAGAACATAAGTGCATTATTCATACCTTAAAGCATCAATCGGATTCATATTGGCTGCTTTTCGTGCGGGGCTGATACCGAAAATCACACCGATGAGCATGGAAAAGAGCAAAGAGAGTACGGTAATGGAAGGATCGAGTATCAGTTGTATATCCAGCCCTATGGCGACACCGTAAGTGATTGCCAATCCAAGCAGGACGCCTACTATCCCTCCCAATGCGGAAAGTACGACGGATTCTATCAAGAACTGTATAAGGATATCTGCTGCCATCGCACCCACTGCCATGCGTATGCCGATCTCTCTGGTACGCTCCGTCACAGAAACAAGCATAATATTCATAATACCTACCCCTCCTACGATCAAAGAGATAGCTGCCACGGCTCCGAGCATTACAGTGAGTATTGCTGTGATCTGCGAGATGGTATCGAGCAAAGTGGTAAAGCTCAAGATTGTAAAGTCCGCTTCATCATTGGCTTTGATATGCCTTGATTCCCTGAGAACCTGATCGATCTGAAGCTTTGCTTCCTCAAGCGGAATATTTTTTTTCACAGAAACCGTTATCATATGAATATTATTGTTGCCGCTGATACGCCTCTGGAACATTTTGGTGGGTACAAGTATAAGGTCATCCTGATCACCACCAAAGGTATTGGCTCCTTTTTCTACAAGCGTACCAACAATGACACAAGAGAAGTTTTTCAATCTGATTTTTTGTCCGAGTACATTTTCATCGGGAGCAAACAGTTTTTTAACCACTGTTTTTCCGACGATACAGGCACTTTGTCCTGTTCTTAATTCACTTTTTTCAAATTTTCTTCCCAGATCAACCTCCAGACTTTGCACGGTGAAGTAGTCATTATTGACACCTTTGATGTTGGTACGGTAATTTTGGTCTTTATACACCACTGTCATTGACGTATTTTCAACAGGAGAAACAGCCTCAAGTGTATTGATCGAAGATTTTAAAACATTGAGATCATTTGGCTTAAATGGCTTGGCAAAAGAACTTGCACCACCGGGACCACCACGTGTTTGACCAGGTAAAATCAAAAGATTGTTGCTTCCAAGTTTGCTCACACTTTGTGTAATAGAAGCACTCGCCCCTTTACCGATATTGACCATAGCGATGACTGAGGCGATACCTATAACAATTCCAATTGCCGTCAGGGCGGATCGCATCATATTTCTTTTGATTTCACGGATGGCTTGCAAAAAGGCATTATACAGCATGGTGTCCATCCTTCTCTATCATTCCGTCGCGAAGCCGGATGATGCGTGAGGCATATTCTGCCATCTCTTCTTCATGGGTGACCATCACCACAGTGATACCCTCACGGTTAAAGCCTGTGATGAGCTGCATGATCTCATGGGACCTTTTGGTATCGAGATTTCCGGTGGGTTCATCGGCGATCAGGACTTTGGGACGTGTGACGATCGCTCTGGCAATGGCGACACGCTGCTGCTCTCCGCCTGAAAGCTGTCCGGGATCATAATCCACACGTTCCTGCAATCCTACGCTGCTAAGCACTTCTAGCGCTCTTTTATGACGCTCTTTGGCAGATACCCCCTGATAAATCAAAGGCATTTCGACATTTGCCAATGCGGAAGTTTTTTTCAGCAGGTTAAATCCCTGAAAGACAAATCCCAGGATATTACGGCGAAAAAGTGCCAGTTGGTCTTTGCTGAGTCCTCTGATATTGGTATCCATAAAAGAGTAATCACCCTCGGTTGGAACATCCAGAGCACCAAGAATATTGAGCAGTGTGGATTTCCCGCTTCCACTGGGACCCATGATGGCGACAAATTCACCTTTTTCTATCTGCAGATCTATCCCCTTGAGCACTTGTGTGGCAACTTCACCGCTACCGTAGGTCTTGGTGATACCTGCAAGCTTTATCATGGCTGTTTTTCCTGTGACACGATGATGGCATCGTCCCTCTTCAGTTCCCTGGAGACAATGGCACTTTTGTTGCCGTTACTGCCCAGCAGTGTGACATAGACTTTTTGCGGTGTACCGTTTTTGAGTATCCATACATGGGGTTTTGGATCAAAGAGTATCTTTTCCTCTTTTTTTGCACCGGCAAAAAGTTTTTTCTCTCTTGGTTTCACCGGGATATAGAGTAAAGCAGATCGTGATACGATATAGGCATCTTTTACTGTTTTGGTAACAATATTGGCATTGGCGCTCATACCCGGCCGCAGCAGCAAATCGCTGTTGTCTACATCGATGATAGCCAGATAGGTCACAACACCATCGACGATCTGTGAATTGATATGCACTTTACTGACAGTGGCATTGAATATTTTACCATCATAGGCATCCACGTCAAAGGTGACTTTCTGTCCGGCTTTTATTTTCGCAACATCCGCTTCGTCAATACTCGCCTGCAGTTCCATGTGGGTAAGGTCTTTGGCAATTTTAAAAAGAACCGGTGTCTGAAAAGAGGCTGCCACTGTTTGCCCCGGATCGACATTTCTTACCAGTATGACACCCTCAATTGGAGAATAGATTTTGGTTTTGTCCAGGTCATATTTTGAAGAATCGACACTTTTCTTTGCCTGAACGCTCAATGCTTTGGCATTGGCAAGCTGCGCTTTTGCTGCAAGATAAGCCGATCGATCCCTGTCATAATCATTCTGTGCAGGCAAAGCACCTTTGCTGTTTTTACGAAGTATTTTATCTCTTTTAAATTTTTGTTCTGCCTGATACAGTTGTGCTTTGGCACTCTCTACGGAAGCCAATGCCGCTTCGTATGCCGCTTTAGCTCTGCTGTAGGCACTTTCATACTTGGTTTTATCGAGCACGGCCAGCAGTTCTCCTTTGCTCACCTTATCATTGTAGTCGACATAAACCTTTTCAATGGTTCCCGACACTTCCGTACCCACATCGACACTCTCAACGGGCTGTATATAGCCGGTGGTGGCAACCGTAAGCTGGAGATCTCCTTTATGTGCCGGTTCGGTAACATAGTGAAACTCCACTGCTTTATTTTGATCAACAAAGAAGAGATATCTGCCCGCACCCAGTAAAAGCAGCAGGAAACCCACGATGGTCAATCGCCTCAAAGTGTGGTTTTTATAGCTAACGATTTCTTGCATCTCTTCCATTGGATTCCTTCTTTCTTTTTTCACTCATGATCACGATATTGTTTTTTTATTCTTTTATTTTTCCCTCATACCATTTTCTCAACCATCTGTCCACAGGGTTGATCATGCGGTAGATCACGGGGACAACCAAAAGCGTCAATACCATCGAACTCAAAAGACCGCCAATGACCGCAATGGCCATCGGTGCCTTGGTCTCGCTTCCCAGAGAGTCGCTTATGGCCAACGGCAGCATTGCAAAGATCATAGCGATCGTGGTCATCAGGATGGGTCTGAGCCTTTTTTCACCCGCTTCCAGCAATGCGGCATTGGCATCTTTGCCTCTGGCAACGGCTTCGTTGGCAAAATCCACCAGCAAGACGGCGTTCTTGCCAACCATCCCCATCAGCAGCATAAAGCCGATCATCACAAAGAGAGAAAAGTGCTGCCCGCTCAAAAAGAGTGCGATCATCACCCCGATGATACTCAGCGGCAGCGCCATCATGATGATAACCGGCTGTATGAGCGACTCATACAGGATCGCCAGGATGATGAACATCAGTATGACAGAGAGTCCCAGTGCCACACCGAATGCCTTGCCTGTTTTCTCCATCTCTTCGGCAAATCCGGTGAACTTGTAACTCACACCCGAGGGCATGAGTTTATCGATGCCCTCTCTGGTATAGTTGACCGCACCGCCGAGATCGAGCCCGAAAAGGTCTGCATAGATCGAGACCTGTCTTTGTCTGTCAAAGT
>JANTHR010000054.1 GCA_024762315.1 Sulfurovum sp. | reverse complement strand
TTGTCAAGTACCGCCAACGGCACCAGCATAAAAACACCTGTCAGCAGGTCGAACTTCAGCATATAGAGCATAATAAAACCTACCGGAAACAGAACCGCTCCTAAAAGAGGTGAACCTGATTTCATGGCAACTGTGATCGCAAATATTGCTGCTAGAGCCAGGATCGCACCTGCCATGTAACCTCTGACCAATGTATCTTTTGTAGCTACGTGTACTTTTTCTTCACCTGCATCGACTGCAAGTCTACTTAATTCTTTGGGACTGACATAATCCATTTCAAATCCTTTTTATGGTTTTTTGCTATCGCTTTTGGATAGCTTGCTAAAAGCACCGAAATACTTTTAGCAAACCACCCCAAGGGCAGTTTGTTGTTATTCGTCTTCTTTTGCGAATTTTTCATAAAGGAATGTCAGTATCGCTTCACGGCATCGGATGTACTCTTCGTCATGCTGCAATGCCACTCTGTCCCTTGGTCTTGGAAGGTTCACTTCCAGCACCTCACCGATGGTGGCTTCAGGACCGTTGGTCATCATAATGACCCTGTCGCTAAGCAGCACCGCTTCATCCACATCGTGGGTAATGATGATCACCGTATTCTTGACATTGGACTGAATACGCATCAGGTGTTCCTGAAGGTTGGCGCGGGTCAATGAGTCAAGTGCCCCGAAGGGTTCATCCATCAACAGTACATCAGGTTTGATGGAAAGTGCCCTGGCGATCCCCACACGCTGCTTCATCCCTCCCGAGATCTCTCCTGGATATTTGTCCTTGGCAGCATCCAGGTTCACCAGTGTCACAAATTTCTCTACCCGTTCTCTAAGCTGTGCGGGATCGAGTTCGGGCATCACTTTTTTGACCGCCATTTCAATATTCTGATACACAGTCAGCCAGGGCAGCAGTGAGTGGTTCTGGAATACCACGGCCCGCTCAGGTCCCGGTCCCGTCACCTCTTTACCCTTGAGGATGATATGTCCCGCAGTCTCTCTGTCAAGACCGGAGATCATGTTGAGCAGCGTCGACTTACCGCATCCACTGTGCCCGATAATGGATATGATCTCGTCTTTTTTGATCTCGAGATTGACGTCCGTGACCGCCACATAATCCTCTTTTCCCGGAATGGGAAACCTTTTTTCTATATTTTCAAGTGTTAAAAACTTACCCATTACGCTCTCCCTTTTTTTGTATAATCAAAGAAGTCTGAAAATTTACCCATTATAAGATCAAGAAGATATCCTACGATACCCACAATGATGATACCTATGATGATATTGGGATAATTAAGATTATTGTACTCATCCCAGATCCAGAAACCAATACCGATACCCCCTGTAAGCATCTCTGCTGCGACGATGACCAGCCATGCGATCCCCAAAGAGAGTCTCATACCCGTAAACATGTAGGGTACGGCAACCGGGAGGATGATGTTCATTACCTTCTCAAGCGGTGTAAAGCGAAGTACTCTGGCGACATTCATGTAGTCTGCACTGACACTCTTGACACCCAGTGCAGTGTTAATGATGATCGGCCATATCGAGGTGACGAATATCGTCGAGATCGCTGTCATGTTGATATCCTGAAAAATATACAGCAGCAGAGGAAGCCATGCAAGCGGCGATACAGGTTTGAGTATCTGAATGAACGGATCAAAGGCATACTGTGCATTTTTGCTCATTCCGATGAGAATTCCCATGGGTACACCTACCAAGATGGCAAGTGCAAAGCCTCCAAATACTCTCTGTAGTGATGCAAGTATCTGCCAGAATATTCCTTTGTCATCTTCATTTTCCACATAGAAAGGGTCAGCCAATACCCCTTTGACCTCTTCGCCGTCAGCATTGACTCCGCCAAATGCAGCCACATAAGTCGTCTGCGGTGTAGGGAAATCCTCCACCACTTTGGCGATTCCGCTCCATACACCCAAAACAGCCAGGAAGACCAGGATGGGAAGTATTATTTTTTTTGCCAGTTCATTGTTCATTGTTTCTCCTTAAAAAATTGTGAACTTTCAAACCCCGAAACTGAAGATATAGCTCTCCTGCCGGATGATGAATCTATCATACTTTGCAGACGGAAGGGGACTTGAAAGTGCACAAGTTTGTATTTACAGGTACCTGAAGTTTTTGGCTTCGATTTTTTAAGGAGGAATTCCCTTCAGGTACGTGTAAATACAAAGCATTGACGCTTTGTATTTGTAAAGACTTTTTCCGAAGAGACTGCCATTAAGCCGTCATCTGCGAAGTCAAGTCCGTGCAGCCAAAGTCGCTGGTTCTACTTTATAGGTTTTACAAATTTCGGATCAGCACAGCCTGCCGGTCCGTAAGGGCAGACATAGTCAGGCTGAGCCGTTTTAAGTGTTCCTTCCCAGCTGTTTGCCGCCTTAAGGTCTGCTTCACTCACTTTTGATTCATCAATTCCCGTAGAGAAGATATACTCAACCGCTTTGTTCGGGTCATAGACTTTACCGTCCATGAATTTGTTGTACTCATCTACACCGTCGATCTTCCAAGGGCTTGGCGGAAGTGTATACCCTACCTCTTTGGCTACTTCTGCAAAAAGATCCGGTCTATAGACGGACTCGATGACTTTTTTCATATCTACCGCTTTGTCGATCTGTCCCCATCTGTACATCTGTGTAATGAACCACATACCGTGAGAGTAGAACGGATATGCAGCATAATAGTTTGCAAATACGTTAAACATCGGGTTGGCTTCAGACTTCTGACCTTTGAGGTACTGGAAGGTACCTGTCATAGATTTTTCAAGTACTTTTACTGGCGCTTTCACATAATTTGGTTTACTCAAAATTTTAGCAGCCTCTTTTCTATGCTCCCAACTCTCATCCAGCCAAATTTGTGCTTGAATGATAGACTTCATAACCGCTTTGGTCGTTTCAGGGTATTTTTTGACAAAATCCGCTCTTGCCTGAAGTACTTTTTCCGGGTTGTTGTTCCAAATATCATAGTTTGTTACAAGTGTCGAACCTTTTTTCTTCAGTACGATTCTCTCATTCCACGGCTCACCTACACAGTACCCTTCTATGTTCCCTGCAATAAGGTTTGAAGGCATTGTTGGTGGTGGGAAAGGTTTAATTGTACAATCCTGATCTGGCTTGATCCCAGAAGTAGCCATCCAGTATCTGAGCTCATAATTGTGTGTAGAAACCGGGTGCACCATACCGAAAGCCAGAGGCTTGTATTTGTCCCCTTCAGCTTTGTGTTTTGCATCAATATATTTTTTCAATGCTTCTGAACCCAATGGACGTTTTGTTTTGTCCATACCGTATTTTTCCATCTCTTTAATGATATGGTTCCCAAACGTGATACCGTTACCGTTGAAGTCCAGGCTCAACAGTGCCTGAAGATGTCCTTTTCCGTTTATCCCCAGCGTTGCAGCAATTGGCATACCTGCAAGCGCATGAGAAAAGTCATATTCCCCGTTGATGACCTTTTGCTGAATACCGGGCCATCCACCACCCTCTTTGATGACATGTACATTTAAACCGTTCTTTTTGAAAAACCCTTTTTCTTTTGCTATAACAATAGGTGCACAGTCCGTGAGTGCGATAAATCCTATCTTGAGATCTTTTTTCTCTATTTCTGCCATCAGGCTGGTTGCTACCAGGCTCAGACCAAAACCAAGACTCAGTACCTTTTTTACTAAATGTTTCGCCATTTTTCATATCCTTACAATTTTGTTGTAAGACAATTATAGGAGAAAAACATTATTTTATATACAAGTTATTGTTTAATTTTTAATCATTTATAGATCAATATATACAAAAGAATATATGCACTTCCTGAATATCGTACGGAATAATATATGGCTATATCTTTTGTGGGGAAAAGAAAATGAAAGGGAAGGTGGGTTGAACTGAATATTTTCTAAAAAGAAAATCACACTCTCTTCAAGACTGTGAGAGCATTTATCTCAAGAGCTTTTTTTAAGGACTAATGCATAGATAATATCTTTGATCATCAGCAAAAGGCAGTAGACCCACAATACATCTATAATAATATTATCTTTATAGTCCAGTCCAAAACGAAGCAGCGGCCATCCAAAGAGGATGAGATACTTCATATAGTAGAAAAAGAGGATGCCTACGCCGTAGATCTCTTTAAGTATTTGCATCACTCTGCGCTAAAGTTGGGTGTGCCGTCAGGCATGTGTTCCATATTTTCGCGTTTGGCTTCCTGCTCTGCCTCATAGGCATTCATCTGCATACGCACTTCGTTGATCTGCTCCGGGGTAACACCGTCATCGCTTGACCACATGACCTCTACACCATCACCATAGGCCTTACCCATCTCTTCTATTTTGTCTGCATAGTCATAGACATCCATACAAAAAACCGGCTCTGCATCCTCATTTGAAGTATCTGTAAGCTCTATGAACCATCTTCCCAATGGACTTGTTTTAATGATCGATTCTATAACTACCATATGCTAATGACCTCCATGTAAATCTTTATGTTTCAAGTCACCATTATAGACAACATCTCTTACATCTACATCTGTCTCATTGAGAATAGCCGGAACAGGATCTTCTGCTTCGAGTTTCTTGATCTCTTCGTCAAGCTGTTCTTCCTGATAGGTCATCATCATATCTGCTGCGATCACATGAGGAAGCTGCTGAATCTTCACAAGTTTTTTGATCTCCTCTTCTACTCCTTCGCCTTCAATAGTAACAATGATCTTACCTTTGTCCTTATCATGCAGATGATAATCAGTAAAATCTGCTTTTTTAAAAAAATCTACCAGCTCATCTATATATTCCGGCAGTGCCTGTACTACTATACTTGATATATTCATAATCTATTCTCCTATTTTTGATTTAAATCCCATACCATAACGGTATTGTCATCACTGGCTGAAAAAATCCTATTTTCATCTTTGAAAATAATCACATTAAGTGTACTCTTTTGCCCTTTAAGTAATGCTATTTTTGACTTGGTTGAAGTATTATAAATGGAAATATTATTCTTTTCATCCATTGCAAAGGCTACCTTCTTGGCTGAGGGGCTCAACGCTGTCGCATAAATAAGAAAATGCCCCTTAATATAGTCACCTTTTCCACTCTCAACATCATACAGTGAAGCTCTCTGATCCTGTCCTGCACCGGAGACCATACCATGTTTAAAATCAACTTTATAGACATTGTCCACATTTTGCCCTTTAAGTTCTTTAAGCAGTTTTCCACTCTGCACATCCACCACACTCAATACACCGCTTTCGCAGGAAAAGACAGCCTGACTTTTATCTTCATTGAGTGCAAAATCAGAAAATTTTGACTCACTTAACTGTACCTTGTAGCGTTCCTTCTTTGTAGTAATATCCAACAGCGCGACTTCATTACTCAAATATCCCAGCAGTATATGTGTCTCATCTATAAATCGTGCCTTAATGATCGCCTCTTTATCTTCTGCTGAAAGAAGTTGTGCGAGATTACCATCATAAATATAGAGATTGGAATACCCCCCCTTGCCACTGTCACTCAAAAGGAGGTATTTGCCATGTATGGTATCGGTACTCATGACACGTGCAGGCATAATATCTCCCATAAAGTCTTTCACGTCAGGAATAGATATCTCTTTGATCTTCTCTTTTTTCACTATATCATGTACTTCAATATGCCCCATATCTGTGGCAACAACGAGATGGTCCCCGTCCAAAACCATATCTTTGGCCGTGCCGTTAACCTCTATGCTCCCTACGGGACCCAATGTAGGAGTCGCCCAAAGAAAGAGACTGAACAGACAACAAAAAAGCAAAGTTTTTATCATACGATCTCCTCAACCTGATCCAGTACCAGGGAGGTGATCTCTTCACCATCGAGTGCCGATTTTACACCATACAGATCTTTCTCCGAAGCCACAAAATGTTCAAATACATCCTTATCATGCAGCTTGACCATGAGTTCATCCATCTTCGCTTCACCCAATGCCTGCTGAACAGGCTCTGCAATGTAGATGACAAAATTGTACTCTTCAAAATCAAACTCATACTCTTCTGAGTCAAAATCTTCATAGTTTTCATCTACATTGAGTAAATGGCGTAATTCCACATCTTTGTCTTCAAGTTTTTCAAACAGTTTTGGATATTCTGCTTCTAAATTCATACTTCATTTTCCTCATTTATTAATTCAAATACACTAAAACTGATCGCCTGTGTTGGACAACGAGACATACAAAAACCGCACGCCGTACATTTTTCGTCATCAATAATAGGATTGAACATCCCGTTAAACAAGATCGCATCATCGATACACGGCTCTTTGCATGAATGACAAATCACTCCATGATGTGCCACGCAGGCTTGTGTAGAGATGCGAAACACAGCATTTAGCCAAGTAGCAGTCTCTTCATTTTCCAAAGAGAGCACACCCTCTTTGCAGGCATCGGCACAGGCATCACAGAATGTACATCCGTTTTGCTTAAACGTAAGTGTGGGTGTACCGTCATCGGCTATAAAAATGATCTTTTCATCACAAGAAGCCACACAAGCTTTATTTTCACAGCTTGGACACTCACTCTGAAAAAGAGATTCACTCTTTCCATAAGGCGGTCGTACCAAAAGAGGAGACTCCTCTTTGGTTTGACGCAGTGGTGTGGCAAAAGATTTAAAAAAATCCCTTCTGTCTGCCACTATTTAACACCTTCATTCATCATATCTACCAGATTTGAACCTGATTTAAGGTCACCTGTAAGCCCATCAGATTTAAATGTATTTGCTACTGCTGTCTCAATATTTGCTTGTGGTGCATGACACTGAGAACAGTTGAATCTTCCCTGGTAAAGGTGATTGAGTTTTTTCGCTTTGGCGATCTTGATATCAGAAGTGTTACCCATCTCACCTTTTGAAATACCAATTTTTTTACCCTCTTTCTCAAACTCACCATTTTTAAGTACCGTTGTCGGTCTATAGTTGGTAAAGTGAGATGCCGGGATGGCTGTTGCACCTACACCTTTTGCAACATCCGGCATATGGCATCCAAGACATTGGTTATTGTTTTGCGTAATAGGGAGCAGTCCATCCACTGAGTGAGGGATCATTGGCGGTGCATTGACATATGCTCTTTCAAACTTCGGAGCAGCACCTGGAGCCGGTCTTTCAAATTTAGCAGCAACAGGTTTTACATCTTCTTCAAAAAGAGTGGTTTTTCTAAGACCAAGCACCTCTTCACCTACCTCTTTTTTATTTCCAAGATCCTCTTTTTTAATTCTTTCCGGGTCGCATGCTTTTGTATTGATGTCGATCACTTTAGAAACAGCAACTGCTGCTGTAGCTGCATGCTTAGTCGCAACATCTGTCGGCGTACCTGCACCGCCTTTGATCATCTCAGCGATGGCTTTCATGTCTGCATCAGACAGAGCTGCAACCTGTCCTTTCATCAGACCCTTCATTGCTCCACCGTATGTACCGGTTTTGTAGCCTTTAAGTGCCACCAAGATATCTGCCTTACTCATATCTTTAACGATCTTGGATTTACCCATTGCCGCTTTTTCAAAATGCTGTCCGTGACACCCTGCACATGCAGCTGTACTTGCACCATACAGTGCTGATGCAGCCAACAATGAACCTAGCGCCATTACCTTTATAACTTTTGTCATTTCTTCTCCTTTGTTGATTTACTGTTTGTAAAACTTCTAATTCCAAATTCCAATGCATTATCATTACAGACATCGACACAGCGACCACAGTTGGTACACTCCCCGTCTGTCACTGAAATGCTCTCTTTATTGATCATGTGCAAGACCTGATTTTCAGGGCAAACCACTTTACACTCCATACAGGCGGTACAGGCTTCATGGTCATGTTTGACCCTGATCAGACTTGCTTTGCCGATGAGCGAATAGGTAGCTCCCAAAGGACACAGATGTCCGCACCAACCGTTTTTGACCCCAAAAAGGTCAAAAAGGAAGATCGCGATCACCACTGAGATCCCTGCACCAAAACCAAAAATGATCCCTCTTTGCATAATAGTAATAGGACTCAATGCTTCAAATGCGGCAATACCGACAATCGCTGAGACGATCAAGCCAAGTACCATGATCCAGTAACGTGCTCTTCTTTTTAGAAAACGGTAGTTGACCTCTTCTTTGTCCAAATTGAGTTTGCGTCTAAGCCAGTTAGCCAGGTCTGTTACCATGTTAATGGGGCATACCCAGCTGCAAAAGGCCCGTCCGCCTACGATCATATAGAAAAGTGTAATGATCAACGCACCCAAAAGTACATCTGCGCCTAGTACAAATCCTGTGGCTAAAACCTGTAACGTCGTGTAGGGGTCAGCCAATGGGATCACTCCAAAAAGCAAAGAAGAGCCAAACGTACCTTTTAGGATAGTCCAACCATAAGCATTGGCACCAAAATAAAGTACCAAAAGTCCGATCTGCGTTACCCTTCTAAGTAGTAGATATTTTAAATTTTTCATTAATACTCTATCTCCCTGTTCAAATAATCCGCCGGAGCTTTTTCGCTTCGTTTTGTTTTTGTCTCTATCTCTTCGATCTTTCTTTCACCTGCTCGTTCCTGGTCTTTTATGTCCCAACCTTTCACATAGTGACTTCCTACTTTTCCCATAGAGTGTTCTCTAGGAAGCACAAAGATCGCCGGTTTTTCGGTAACACATGCTTTTTCACAAAGCCCACAGCCTGTACAGACATCCGAATGCACGACCGGAAGCAAAAATGCATGTTTCCCTGTACGCTCATTCTTCATGTACTCCAGGCTGATCGCTTCATCTAAAAGCGGACAGGCTCTATAGCATGCATCACACTGTAAACCCCAAAAAGCAATACAGGATTCCTTATGTACCACTGCAAGCCCCATGTTTGCCTTATTGATATCAAGCTCATTTTTATCATTAAGCAGACTCGGCATATCTAACGCACCCGATGGACACACAGGCACACAAGGGATATCATCACACATATAACACGGCACCTCTCTTGGTGTAAAGAATGGTGTACCGATCAATCGATGATCGCCGCCTTTTGCCATTTGCAAGGTTCCGGGTCTCTGTTTTCCTGTCTCTTTGTCTACATTGCTCTCACGATTCACACAAGCCTCAGCACACATTCCACACTTAATGCATGCATCAAGGAAATCCTTTTCAGGCAATGCACCCGGTGGTCTGAGTACCAGTGGCGATGCTGCTGCTTCATCACAATATCCACTCCACAACATTCCACCAAGAGCTGCCAAACCTACACTTTGAAGGGTTGTCGCCATGAACTTTCGTCTGTTGTTGTCGGAGTTTGCCATCTACTTATACCTTTGTGATCTTCACTGCACATTTTTTATAGTCGGTTTGCTTAGACATGGGACATGTCGCATCTAGACATACTTTATTAATGAATACCTTTTCATCGAACCAAGGGACGAATACCAAGCCTTGAGGTGGTCTGTTACGTCCACGTGTCTCAATTCTTGCTTTGACTTTACCTCTTCTTGACTCAACCCATGCAAGTTCACCTCTTTTGAGACCTTTTGCTTTTGCATCACCCGGATGCATATAACAAAGTGCTTCTGGTACCGCCCTAAACAGCTCAGGTACTCTCATGGTCATCGTTCCAGAGTGCCAGTGCTCAAGTACACGACCTGTACAGAGCCAAGTATCGTAATTTGCATCCGGCATTTCCGGTGGATCCATGTATGGTCTGGCAAATATCTTCGCTTTATTCGGTAAAGCATATTTACCAAGTTTCTTATCTGGACCGGTCAAGCTACCTTGAAGGATCTTTTTCGCCAATGGTCCATAGAATGCATGTGTAGAGTTACTACCCGCTGCTTTTGCCGCTTTTGCCGCATATGGGTCATACTTAACGTTAAATCTCCACTGTGTCTCTTTACCGTCAACAACAGGCCATTTAAGTCCACGTACTTTGTGATACACATCAAACGGTGCCAGGTCATGTCCATGACCTCTACCAAATGATGCATACTCTTCAAAGAGATACTCATGGATCATGAAGCCATAACCCTTAAATACTTCTCCGTCTGAACCTTTCACATTTCTGCTGTCACCGTTACATTCAGAGTTGTCATACCCTTGTTGTGGGAATTTATCCATAGCAATTTTGTATGATTTTGCTTTCTCATTTGCAAAAAGAATCTCATACATGGTTGTATCTTCTTTATATCCCATTTTTTTAGCATCAGCAATCACATTTGGAAGCTTTTTAGGATTACCTTTTTTGTCTTTACCTCTAAGTGGCTGCTCACCCCAAAGATCTTTGACTGTAAATCTTTTTGAGAACTCAACCCACTGCCATGTATCTGACATCGCATCACCTACAGGAAGGACTTGTTGTCTCCAGTGCTGTGTTCTTCTCTCTGCATTTCCGTAGGCTCCCCACTTTTCGTAGATCATCGCTGATGGAAGTACAAGGTCAGAAACCATTGCTGAAATTCCAGGGTATCCGTCTGAAGTTACAATGAAGTTATCCATCTCTCGTGCTGCTTTGATCCAGTGAGATGCAGAAGCAGAATCCTGGTATGCATTACATACGTTCACCCATGCGAATTTCACCACACCATCCTCAATGTCTCTGTGGATCTTCATAATGTGCTGGTTACCTACAGGGTTTAGTGTGCCTGCCGGGATGCCCCATACTTTTTCTGTTTTTGCTCTGTGTTTAGGGTTTTTCACCATCATATCTGCCGGAAGTCTGTGACAGAATGTACCTACTTCTCTTGCTGTACCACACGCTGAAGGCTGTCCGGTCAATGAGAATGCTCCATTACCCGGAAGAGCCTGTTTGTTAAGCAGGAAGTGAACATTGTAAGAGAGTGTATTAACCCAAGTACCTCTAGTGTGCTGGTTCATACCCATCGTCCAGAATGAAACGACTTTTCTTCCTTTTTCAATGTAAAGATCTGCCAACATTTTAAGTTTTTTCTTAAAGCTCTCGATGGACTCGTTCGGATCACCTTTTGCAATTTTTGCTACATAGTCAAGCGTGAACGGTTCGAGTGATTTTTTATACTCTTCAAATGAGATCTTCCAGTGCTTGAGTGTACCTGCTGTATTTTTCATGGTATCACCTTCTTTATACCCGTAAGGTGCCAATGCAGGTGCTTCTTTAGCAGAAACTTTTTTACTCATCTCTTTAGAAATGGTCTCCATTTCTTTTGCTGAATATTTACCCTCTTTGAGTGATTTCTCACCTGCTCTTCTCATACCGTAACCGATGTTTACAGGACCGGCAGTAAAGACAATGTTTTGTTTTACAAAGTCCCAGTCGATGGCTTCCGGATGGTTATAGACGATCTCATGCGCGATGTAATTCCAAAGTGCAAGGTCTGTACTTGGAGAAAAGATGATGTTAAAGTCACCCAGGTCACAGGTTCTGTGTGTGTAGGTTTGGATATTCACAACTTTTACATTGTCCGGATCAGAAAGCTTTCTGTCTGTCACACGAGACCAAAGGATCGGGTGCATCTCTGCCATGTTTGAACCCCAGGTAACGATCGTATCGGTAATTTCAATATCATCATAACAACCAGATGGTTCATCAATACCGAATGTCTGGTAGAAACCAACAACCGCAGATGCCATACAGTGACGTGCATTCGGATCGATCGCATTTGAACGGAATCCTGCTTTCATCATTTTTTGGGCTGCATACCCTTCCATCACTGTGTACTGACCGGATGCAAAGACTGCTACACCTTCAGGACCGGAAGCCTTCAATGCTTTTTTTGCATGTTTTTCCATCTCATCAAAGGCACGTTTCCAACTTACAGGTCTGAATTTACCGTGTTTGTCGAATTCACCTTTGTCATTCATTCTTAGAAGCGGTGTTTTAAGTCTGTCTGCACCATACATGATCTTTGCATTAAAATAACCCTTAATACAGTTAAGTCCTCTGTTTACCGGAGCTGCAGGGTCACCTTTTACCGCTACAATTCTTCCTTCTTTGGTCGCAAGCATGATTCCACACCCTGTACCACAGAAACGACAAGCTGCCTTGTCCCATCTCCAATCTTTCTGCGCATCAGCTGCTGCTGCATTCAGATTAGACGGAACAGCAATTCCTACCGCACCAGCTGCAGATGCTGCCGCTGCGCTTTTGAGAAATTCTCTTCTATTTAAAGCCATATTACTTCCTCCGTAAATTGATTTTTTGGTTACCCTGTAAAGCTCTCTGAAGAACGCTAGCTATTCTACAGGGAGCTCTACCTATAACAACGTTTATAGTTTAGCATAGAAAGGTCACCATAAAAGATGATTTACATCAAGAAACCTGAATAAAGTTATAAATGGAATAAATTAGGTAACGCTTTAATTTGGAGTGAAACAGTCTTAGATAAATGATAAAAATGAAGTTTAAAAAATTATTAAAAAAAGTTGATGAAAACAGGAGTTTTAGACTCCTATTTAATGGAATCTACATACCGCCTAATGCTTTTTTGACATTATCGTGTGCCATAGAGATATTCCATGCCGGCTCCCATACCACTTCGACTTCCACTTCTCCCACATCTTCCATGCGTTCTACCGCCTCTTTGACCCAGGTGGTGATCATCTGGTGCAAAGGACACCCCTGGGTAGAGAGTGTCATAATGACATGCACATTGCAATTCTCGTCGATGATTGCATCGTAGATCAGTCCCATTTCGACCAGATTGAACCCTACTTCCGGGTCAATGACCGTAGAGATAGCATCGAAGACCGCTTCTTTTGTTATACTACACATCTATTATTCCTTCATTATTAATATATTTTGATGCATTGTTACGCACCCTGCACATTATTTTCCGTATGCCAGCATTTTCCGCATCGTTATGAAGAGAAAGATCGCTCCTGCAAAGAGGAAACTTGCACCGCCTTTAAAGAGTATATCGTTCTCGAACAGCAGTCCAAGACCTCCCAGAACAACACCTGTCACCGTGAACCAGAACATCATCGAAGCACCCTCTTTGGAGTACATTTCATGCAGCATCGGCACTTTCTTCTTCCCTACCAAAGGTGCAAAACGCTCAAACCAGACCAGGAAGGGGACGATCTTGTAGAGATGTCCCGTGATCATGGAGGAGATGAACCCCAGCAGCAGGAACCATACCGAAGCATGCAAAATACCCTCTTTGCCGCTCATAAAATAGACCAGGCCTAGTACGATGGAGAGTATCAGACTGCCAAAAGCGAATATCATGGACTTTGCCCAGATATCCATCTCTTTTCGTACGGTCAGTTTTGCAATGATATAAATTTGCCAGATATAGAAAAACATTCCTATTGTATTGACGGCATAGCCTATATACATCAGCCACTCCTGGGCAAAAAGTGCCCCGGCAAAAACGATAGCTACACCGGTAATGACCAGTTTGAACGCTCTGTTGATCGCTGTCTCTTCGAAACCGTGCGCCAGTGAGAACATCGGTATGAGGATCAAAGAGAGGCCAATGATGGTCAGTACGACATACCCGCCCAATACGGCATAGACATGGGCTTTGAGCATCAGTGTCACATCGATGCCCAGATCTCCGCTCAGTCCAAGTGCGATGGCAAAACCTGTCAAAATTCCCAGCAGCAGATAGCCATTGCTCCAGGCGACCGTTTCTACCGTCAAAGTCCGTATGGTCGTCTTTTTGAGCGTTGCGATGTTCTCCACAGCAAAGATGATCATGGCAACGAGTACCAGGAGTCCTCCATAGGGGAGCATCGCCGGCATGACCCAAAAACCGAACACCATCAGAGAAGCACCGACCAAAAGCAGAGGGAAAATGACATAATAGACATCCACCACTGCATGACCGGCTTCAAGCACCACAGGGATCAACTGCGCCATAGCGCCGAAGATGATCATCATCACGAAACCAAGCAGAAACAAGTGTACCCATCCGGCAACATTCATCTGTGCATAGGAGAAGGTCGGCTCAAAAAAGAGCAGCGCCAGCATGGAAAGCAGATAGAAGATCACCCCGTAACTGAAGAAAGGGGAGATCAGCCTGAGCGGTGGCGCAAAATCACTGGAAACAGCTTTCATTGATCGATTTATCCTTCACACGCAGCATCAGTAAGATCTGCATTTTCGCTTTCTCCTGCTTTATAGGAGAAGATCAGTTTCACACGGCTGTCATCCATTTTTTCGGTTTCAATATCGTAATTCTCTCCGATCTTGTCAAGCAGTCCCATTGGTTTTTGATGGTTGATCATCACCACTTTCTTGTTCGGCCCGTCTATCATC
>JANTHR010000053.1 GCA_024762315.1 Sulfurovum sp. | reverse complement strand
CTGTGATGGAAGGTTTATTCATCTGGTTTGCCACAGAGATAATGTGTTTTTGGATACGAGGCAATTTGGTCACACCAAACTCAGCCCCCAGGTCTCCACGTGCCACCATGACGCCATCGGAGACTTCAAGTATCTCTTCGAGGTTTTCAATGGCATTTCCCGTCTCTATCTTGGAGACAACAAACGGAGTAAAATCATTCGTCTTCATAATAAGTTTTGCTTTGAGTATATCTTTTTTTGTCTGTACAAATGAAAGAGCCACGATGTCTATGTCATGCTTTGCACCAAATGCAATGTCTGCTTCATCTTTAGCGGTAATAGCAGAGATGCCCAGCTTAGTCTTAGGAAAATTCACACCTTTTTTAGAAGTCAATTCTCCATCATTGAGTAGTTTGAGCTGCAGGCTGTCTTCATGTTTGTCTACCACCACTGTACGTATAGTTCCGTCTGCAAAAAACACTTCTTCTCCGACATTCACCATATCTATAATGAGTGGATACGAGAGATCCAATACCTTCTCATCATCCTCATGAGGTGCTTTTGCCAACGTAATGATGTCACCTTTACTCAGCTTCAGCAACCCGTTGATCTTCCCTATGCGAACTTTAGGCCCTGAGATATCCTGCAATATAGCTACTTCTCTTTCCAGTTCTTTGGAAGCCTGACGTATCATACAGATGTTCTTCTCATGCGTCTCATAATCCCCATGCGAGAAGTTCATACGAAAGACATTCACCCCACGCTGAATCAATGTTTTTATCATCTCCAGGTTAGATGTAGACGGACCAAGCGTGATGATAATCTTTGTTTTTCTCATCGCTGTAACCTTATTGGTGATTTATTATGATAATCATAACTCAAAATTGTAATCATTTAATAGAGAAAATGATGAAATATATAGCAAAAATTAGAGTTTTTTTACCAAAAATATTATTTTTCAGGTTTTCATTGGAGTATGCATTACCACGTACAACGTGGTAACGAGTTAAAAATTGAGACTCTATTCCGCCTATATGTATTAGTTGAAAAATTTTCATCTTCTACACTGCGTAATAGGTAGCATCCTTATGATGCACCACCAAAGCCGTAGTACTCTGCTCCGGATGTATCTGGAACGTCTCTGAGAGTTCTATGCCGAACTCTTCAGGTTTGAGCAGATCGAAAATACCACGGCTCTGCTCCAAGTCCGGACAGGCCGGGTAACCAAAGGAATATCTGGCACCCTGGTAGCGTCTCATACGTACATCTCTCAAGGTGTGGCCCTCATCTTCTGATGCAATGTTCAGATCAAGGCGTATCTGTTTATGGGCAACTTCAGCCAAAGCTTCGGCCAATTCCACCGAAAAACCGTGTACCATGTTGTACTCCAGGTATTTCCCTGCATCATAAAGTTCTTTTTCATAGGCTGAGAATTTTTCTCCGGCACTCACACAGGTTAAGGCAATGACATCATGCCGCTCATGTCTGAAAAAATCACTCAATGCGCGGTAAGGCTTTCTTCTTTGTCTAGGGAAACTAAAAGTCACCACTGCACGCCCGACGATCTCATGAAATGGTTCACGGTTGGCATTGGCATCTATATTCCATCCTTCACTCTCATCAAAGAGGTAAAGTTCCTGATCGTTACTTCTGCATGGGTAATAGCCGTAAATAATGGTGGGGTCAAAAAGGTCTTTCTCTATGAACTCCTGTTTTAAACGCTCATAGGCAGGATAGACTTTTTCATCCAAGAGTTTTTGGTATTCCTCTTTGCTCATCTTCCCCTTTTTGTAACCCCAATGCATTTTTATGACGGACTTTTTATTGACCCAGTCAAAGACCATATTAAGATCAAGATCTTTTTTCTGCATCACTCTTCTGCCCCAAAACGGCGGAGTGGGGATCTCTACTTTTTCGGGCATTTTGATCTCTTCAAACGGAGGAATGACCACTTCTTTTTTGACTTTTTCTTTACGTTCAACCCTGTCTCCTGCAAGTTTTGTATCAAGAACGGCATCAGAATTTGTCTGCTTTTCCTCCAGCCACTTCTCAATTCTACTCATAGCGATCACACCGTCAAAAGCATCACGGCAGTAAAAAATAGGTCCTTTGTAGGCAGGTCGGCAGAAATCATCAACAAAAGACCGTGTAAGTGCTGCACCGCCTAAAAGTACAGGTACCTCCATACCCATCTCTGCCATGGTCTCAAGATTGTCCTTCATTACGGCAGTCGATTTAACAAGGAGTCCGGACATACCAATGGCTTGTATCTGATTTTCCTTCATCACATCAAGATAGGTCTCAAGCTCCGTTTTGATCCCGACATTGATGACTTTAAAACCGTTATTTGAAAGAATAATATCGACAAGGTTCTTACCGACATCATGTACATCACCTTTGACAGTACCGATGACCAGTGTTGTATCGGTCTCTTTCTCCTGTTTGGTAAGATAGGGATTCAGATAATCCACTGTTGCTTTCATTGTCTCGGCTGACTGAAGCACGAAAGGCAATTGCATCTGCCCCGAACCAAAGAGTTCACCCACCACTTTCATCGCATCAATGAGTATCTCATTGACAATGGTATCAGGGTGTATCTCATGGCGCGCCTCTTCTACAAGCGGTATCATACGCTCTTTGTCCCCATCCATGAGAAGTTTAGCGATCTTCTCACGTGTCGGCAACGCTTCATACGCTTCATCTGCACCATCATCCTCTAGAGTCTTGTCTGAAAAGTGTTCTATAAATTTAAACAAAGAATTTTCATCGGGATGGAACAGCAACTCTTCACAAATATCTATATCGTCCTGCTCCATTTTTGCCAAAGGCACAATGTGTTTTACATTGATGATCACTGAGGTCATACCTGCCTGAATACAGTGGTGTAAAAAGACCGAGTTCAGGTAGATACGTGCATTTTTATCTAATCCGAATGAGATATTGGAAAGCCCAAGTGTTGACCCCACTTCTGGATGTCTTTTATGTAACTCCCGTATCGCTTCGAGTGTCTGGATCGCAGCATCACGATACTCTTCGTCTCCTGAGCCAACCGTAAAAGTCAGCATATCGAAAATAAGGTTTCTTGGATCGATCCCGTGACGGTCTACACACAGGTCATAGATTCTCTCTGCAATATGCAGTTTATCTTCCGTGGTCTTAGCCATCCCCTTTTCATCGATGGTCAAGCAGACCAATGCTGTACCGTATCTTTTGGCAAGCTGACAGATAGCATCTAGTCTTTCTTCACCGTCTTCAAGATTCACGGAGTTGATGATCGGTTTTCCGCCGATGCATTTTAAGGCTTCTTCCATCGTGTTTACACGTGTAGCATCAGGCATAAGCGGTATGGAGATCTTCTGGTTGTAAAGTTCCATCACTGCACGCATATCTTTGGCACCGTCTCGTCCGGCAAATTCCACATTCACATCCAAACAGTGTGCCCCGTCTCTCACCTGTGCCTGTCCTACTGTCAAAGTACCTTCGTAATCACTTGCCAGAATGAGTTCTCTAAACGCTTTGGAACCTGTGGCATTGGAACGCTCCCCTATGAGCAGAGGTGCAGGCTTTTGAAAAAGTTCTGTTGTATTGAACAGCGAAGCAATGGAAGGTTCAATGCCTCCCGTTGCTACTTTTGGCTTAATATCCCCTACAGCCTTTTTGAGTGCCTGAATGTGTTGAGGGGTCGTACCGCAACATCCGCCTAAAAAACTCACTCCGTCAAATGCAGTGAACTCCAACTGCTTTTGAGTAAACTCATCCGGTCCCATGGGATAATAGGTATATCCTCCCCTGTTTTGGGGCAGCCCTGCATTGGCATGTATGGAAATAGGCTTATGCCATAACTCGGAAAGTGTTTTAAGGTGCTTTTTCACCTGGTCTGGCCCCGTACCACAGTTAAAGCCTAGTGACAGTATGTCAAAAGGCTCCAGTATCGTTACGATCGTTGTAGCATCTGTACCAATGAGCATGGAACCGCTAAGTTCTATGGTTACCGAGACCATGACAGGCACTTCGACCCGGCGTTCAGTGCAGGCATCTTGACAAGCGTGTATAGCTGCCTTGATCTGCAATGGATCTTGACAAGTCTCAAGTAAAAACAGATCACATCCGCCATCGATCAATCCAAGTGCTACAAGTTTGTAACCTTCATACATCTCATCATAATGGATATGTCCAAGAGAGGGCAATTTTGTTCCGGGACCGATGGAGCCAAGGACAAATTTAGGTGACGTTTCCGTACCATACTCCTGACATATCTCTTTGACAAGTGCAGCACCTTTCTTAGAGAGTTCATACGCACGATCCCCCATACCATACTCATCAAGTACCCATGGCATGGTTCCAAACGTGTTGGTTTTGATCAGATCGGCTCCAGCCATCGCATAACGTTTATGAATACGCTTGATCAGATCAGGTGCCGTATCGATCAGCAGTTCATTACACCCCTCTTGTTCTACTCCCTTTTCATCTATCCAAGCCTCTTTGGGGATATCAAGATCCTGGATCTGTGTACCCATTGCACCGTCTATGACAAGAATACGCTGTTCTAAAAGTGATTTGATTGTTTCAGTAATGGACAAAAGATTTCCTTATATCATAATAGTGTATTGTAACAAAGTATGCGTTAAACCAAAATCCGCAGTAGCTATAAATTTTTCGCATCATAACGCTCTAAGCTTAAGATGATATTATTCTATTTAACAATATGTATTGAAAAAGCTAAACTCATTGTGAAATGAGGACAGAAAACCATGAGACTCATAGAGTTTGTCAGGTTGCCAATAAATATGAAGTTACTTCTTTTGTTACTTAACAATATTTCTTTTCCATACATTTTAATACCTACTACAACAAGATTTGGATACAGAGAGTATACAATTCGGGGGGATTACTATGCAACGTACTATAAAAAATATCATTACCGGTCAGGAAATAATGAAACCGACTCCCGTAGATGAAGAGATAAAATTCAACGGTGGAGTCATGATCACTGAAACAGATAAAGCAGGCATTATCACCTATGCCAACCGAAAATTCAGAGAGATGGCAGGATATACAAAAGAGCAGCTTATTGGGTCTCCACATAGTATTAACAGACATCCTGATATGCCTAAAGCTGCTTTTAAAGGTATGTGGGAAACCATTAAAGGTGGAAACTACTGGGAAGGGTTTGTTAAAAATATGACAGCTGATGGCAAATACTATCTTGTAGTGGTATGGATAAAACCAAAGTTCGATAATAATGGCGATATCATTGGCTATATTGCAGGAAGAAAGATCCCGGATAAAGATCTTATACAGAGAGCTTTAGTACAATACAAAGCAATGAAAGCAGATGAATAAGAAGAGTTTACTATAAACTCTTCTTTGCTTCCTGAAGTGCAGCGATCACCGCATCAATGTTTGCTTTTGGAATGTGTACTTTCCAGTCCGGCTCCTTGGCTCCTGCCTGCAGGGAGATACCGATACTGGCTACACTTTCACTTGCTGGGCCGTAAGGCTCTGCTATGGTTGTAATGGATATCTTTCCATCTTTTGTACCGCTTAATGTTATTTCATCTATTTGCGTCACTGTTCCACTCATCCTCTATCCTTTAGTATTAAAATATCAATAATTATAGCAAAAAAAGTTAACGGTTCTTAACCAGTCTCATCAATGCGGCCTGCATCTTGCGCCATAACCTGATCTCGATCGCAGGAAAACCGGCATACGTCTTTCCGCCTTCAAGCGATTTGGTTACACCCCCTTTGCCTGCGATAGTTGCAAAAGCACCTATTTCCAAGTGCCCTGCAGTCGCACTCTGACCACCCATAACGACATTCCGGCCAAGTGTAGTAGAGCCTGCAAGTCCTACCTGCGCAGCGCAAAGCGTATGCTCCCCTACATCACAATTATGCGCGATCTGTATGAGATTGTCCAATTTCGTACCTTTTCGGATGGTCGTTGTACCGAATACGGCTCTGTCTATAGCACAATTTGATCCTACTTCTACATCATCTTCAATGATCACATTTCCATTCTGATAGATCTTGACATGTTCTCCAAGTTTGGTATGGGCGAAGCCGTAACCATCGCACCCTATGACCGTGCCCGAGTGAACGATGCATCTTTCCCCTATGTGTGTGCCATGGTAGATCGTCACATTGGGATGCAACAGTGTATCGGAACCTACTGTTACATTGTCTCCAATATAACAACCTGCCAAAACAGTTACATGGTCTCCCAATGTCACATTCTTGCCAAAACGTACACTTTGATCAATGTCACAACCCTCACCTGCTTTAGGTTCTTCCCCTTTGCTTTCAAGTTTATGCGCAAAGAACTTGGAAGCCAATGCCAGTTTCAGGTAGGCTTCATCAGTAATAAGGGCAATGGTACTCCGGGGTAGCAGAGCCGCATGTTTCTCGTCTATAAGTACGGCTGCTGCTTTGGTATCAGGCAATTGAGATGCATATTTACTGTCAGTAAAGAAGCTGAGCTGTGTGGATGTTGCTTCTCTTAGGGTATGGATGCCATCTATGTTGATGTCTTTGCCGGTAAAATCAATGTTGAGTGCTTGTGTGATCTGGGAGAGTTTATAAGTCATTTAAATCCTTATACCTGTAGGGTGTTGTGCCCTGACAACACCTTATTATACATTTTGGTGTTGTGAGGGCACAACACCCTACAAAAACTATCTTTCGATAGCTACCACACCGCCGCGTACGATCTCACAAGGATTATAACGCTGTGCCGCTTCAATAAAGTGTTTGATACGCATTGGCTCATCCGCAACCATTGTGATGATCATCTCTTTGCCCACATTGACCACACCGCCGTTATAGGCTGCACAGAGCACAGAGATATCGGAGAGATTCTCGGCAATAGGGAACTTGACCAGCACCATCTCTTTTTCAACCATCTCTTCATGTTCGATTACCTTATAAACAGGAATCAGTTTATGAAGTTGTTTGGTAATTTGCTCTATCACCTTGGTTGATCCATTGGTCGCAATGGTAATATGCGACATATCGCTCCCAGGAATAGGTGCAACGGTCAATGATTCAATATTATACCCTCTACCGGCAAAAAGCGCAGTCACACGGGCAAGGACAGAACTCTCATTCATCACCACAACAGAGACAACACGTCTTTCATTTGTAGCTTTAGCCATTACTTCTCCTCCCCATGTTTTTTTTGCGGAAGCATCATGTTGAAAAGTGCTCCGCCGGCAGGTACCATTGGGAGGACATCCTCAAAACGGTTCACTGCAACGTTCATAAAACACACCTTATCCTGCTTGATCGCATCTTTGAGTGCTGCATCGAACTCCTCTTTCGTCGTTACATCATACCCAATACCGCCGCATGCTTCGGCAAGTGCTTTCCAATTTGGCTGGAACGTAAGATCTGTCTCAGAGTAACGCTTCTCATAGAAAAATGTCTGCCACTGTCTTACCATGCCAAGGAAATGGTTGTTCAAGATCACGTTAATGACCGGGATCTTATATTCAGCTGCTGTAACCAGCTCCTGCATATTCATCAAAATAGAACCGTCACCGGTAATGTTGATAACTGTTTTTTCAGGAAATGCTCTTTTTGCACCAAGTGCTGCGGGGAAACCGAATCCCATCGTTCCCAGACCACCGGAGTTGATCCATTGGCGCGGTCTATCGAACGGGTAGTGCTGTGCCGCCCACATTTGATGCTGCCCGACATCTGAAGTGATGATCGCATCAACGCCCACAAGTTCCCCAAGACGCTCGATCGCCCACTGAGGCTTGATCACTTCATCAGAATCGACATAAGATTGCGGATGCAATTCATCATAACGCTTAAGGATCTCTCTCCATGCCTGATAACGATCTGTATTGACATCATCAAGCAGAGGGATCATTTTTTCAAGTACCTGTGTAACATCTCCAACAATCGGATAATCCACATCTACCAATTTGGCGATATTGGCAGGATCGATATCGACATGAATGACATCTGCATACTTTGCAAACTCGGAAAGCTTACCGGTTACCCTGTCATCAAATCTGGCACCCAATGAGATGACCAGATCCGTCTCGGACATTGCCATATTGGATGCATAATTTCCGTGCATTCCAAGCATACCGAGAAGCAGTGGGTTCTTTGCACCCATGACACCCCTTGCCATCAATGTTTCAACAGCAGGTATCTGTGTTTTCTCTGCTAACTCTCTTACAAGGTCTGAAGCATTTGAAAGTACTGTACCCCCACCAATATAAAGTAGAGGCTTCTTCGCAGACTTGATCGCTTCGACTGCTTTTTCTATCTGTCTTCTGTTCCCTTTGTAGGTCGGTTTGTAAGAAGGGATATCTACAGATTCAGGATAGGCGAATTCCCCGATATCTACTGTGATATCTTTAGGAATATCGACAAGTACCGGTCCGGGTCTTCCGCTCCTGGCGATGTAAAATGCTTCTTTGAGTACACGGGGAAGTTCTTCGATCGTGCGTACTAAAAAATTATGTTTTGTACACGGTCTTGAAATACCTACAGCATCGATCTCCTGAAAACCGTCCGTACCAATGAGAGATAAAGGGACCTGCCCGGAAATGACAACCATAGGTATAGAGTCCATATAAGCTGTTGCCAGTCCGGTGACAGCATTGGTAAATCCGGGGCCTGAGGTCACCATGGCGACCCCAACCTCCCCTGTAGCTCTTGCATAACCGTCTGCCGCATGCACTGAGGCTTGCTCGTGACGATTAAGAATATGTTCAAAACCGTTCTGTTTGTAAATTTCATCATAAACGTGCATGATCGCACCGCCGGGGTAACCAAATACGGTCTTGACACCCTCGGCGATAATTGCTTCACATACCATTTGTGCACCACTCATCTGCATGGCTTACACTCCAAATACTTTTTTTTGATTATAGCTAAAAAATATTAGATTGCTCTTTTGACTTCGGAAATAATGCTATTTGACTTTTTTTGACTTTTTTTCATTATAATTGTAACTATGAAGTGAATATAGGCGCTTCATAGGTTTACACTAACTTAGAGATGGGTTTTAGTTCTCATTTTCATATTTTCATCCTCCTTTAATAGTAAGTCCGTTAGTGTAATCCTGGTTTTTTGTATATCTTTCTTCTTTTTTTGATTTGGCGAGAGTAGAAATTTTAACGTCTGCACGCTTCCAGAGCTACACCTTCACGCAATCCGTCATCGACCACCACACAGCTTTCGAATTCAACGATGCTGAAAAGTTGTTTGAATATGAGTATGCCTGCTGCGATCAGATCGCTTCTTCCTGTCCCTACGGTAATTTCTCTCTCTTCGGGCGGCATGGAGATCAGCTTTTTCAAATAGAAATCCAGTTCCGATATGTTCAAAGAGGTACCATTGATCTTTTGTGCATCGTATGTTTCATACACCTGTCCCAATTTCATAGCTGCAACAGTTGTCGGTGTACCTGCGGTAGCAACAAAAGAATCCACTTTACCTTTCGTGGCATACACCTCAGCACAGAACATTTGCATTTCAAACATCTCTTTAGGGAGAGCCTGGGCTATATTTTCTAATTTTTGATAACTTTGTGCGATCGTTACAATACCGATAGGAAAACTTTTTGAGATAGTTTCATTAGGATAATGGAAGATCAGTTCTGTCGATCCCCCGCCTATATCTGCAAGCACAAAACTCTGTGATGCATACTGTAATTTAGTCAGTCTGTTCTTTACTGCCAAAAGTGTAGATTCTGCTTCTTTGTCTCCGGATATGATCTCAAAAGCAATGCCTGTCTCCTGTTCTATTTTGCTGAGCACCTCTTTGGCATTGGAAGCCTGCCGCAACGCTTCGGTCGTGACTGCCTTGATACGCTGCCCAGAAAAATCGATCACCTGTTTTGCTTCTTTGATCGCTGTGATCACTCTTCCTATGGCTGCATCATTAATGAACCCGTGTTCTTTTAAACCATCAGCCGTTTTGACGATCTTTTCAAATTCGGCCACAACTTTCTCTGTTTGGCAATCATAGCAAAGTACACGCAAGGTATTCGAACCCAGGTCAATGGCAATGATTGGCTCCTTACTCCTCACCCCGCACTCCTCACTCAATATTGCAAAGCAATATTTTAGTGTTCTTCCCTAAAGGCAAATCCGCCCTCTTTTAGCTTTTGACGTATCTGTTCCTGATGTTCTTCTCCCTTGGTCTCCAAAGCCACAGAGACATTTGCATCACCGAACTCAAGGTCTATGGAAGTTCTGTCATATCCTATTTGAACGATATTCGCTCCTACTTCCGTAAGTATCTGGGTAAAGGACTGCAGTGCTCCGGGTTTATCTACCAATGTCACCATCAGTTTCATTTTTCTTGCTGACTTCATCAAACCTTTTTCAATGATCAAAGAGAGCATCGTTACATCAATGTTCCCTCCACTGAGCACCACACCTACTTTGGAGCCTTTGGGAAGATCCAGCTTTCCATGCAGCAAGGCAGCCACACCTACAGCACCTGCACCTTCCACAAGCACCTTTTGTTTCTCCAGTAAAAAAAGTATGGCCGAAGCAATCTCATCTTCACATACACTCTCGAAACCGTCTACATTCTTCAAAATATATGCGAGGGTAATAGGCGATGTATCACGTACAGCGATCCCGTCTGCAATGGTTCTTACAGAGGTAGTATCAAGCGGCTGTTTTGCATCATAGGAGTTTTTCATAGCCGGGGCACCCTGGGCTGAAACACCGATCATTTTGATCTCAGGTTTCAATGTCTTTGCGGCAACAGACATACCGGAGATCAATCCTCCTCCACCTACAGGCACGATCATAGCATCAAGGTCTTCAACATCTTCAAGCATTTCCAAAGAGACCGTTCCCTGCCCTGCCATTACTTCATCGTCTGTAAAAGGGTGGACAAAATCATAATGATTCTCTTTTGCAAATTCTACCGCATACGCATAGGCTTCATCATAATTACCGCCATGCAGGATGACCCTGGCACCGAACTCTTTTACCCCCTGCACCTTTGTCAAAGGCGTAGACTCCGGCATGACGATCGTTGCATCTATACCAAAATGTTTGGCAGAAAATGCTACACCCTGAGCATGATTCCCGGCACTTGCAGCCACAACACCGCCTTGCTTGCCATTCTCCACCAAAGAGGCTATTTTGTTGAAAGCACCTCTAAGTTTAAAGGCACCTGTTCGCTGAAGATTCTCTTTTTTAAGATACACTTCATATCCGCACATTTGTGAAAGTATAGGTGCATAAGAAAATGGCGTACGATGTACCACACTCTGCACTCTTTCATACGCTTTTTTTATACTGTTTAAGTCCAACATTGTATTTCCTGAGTCATAAATTGGCAAAATTATACCCAAAAGAAGAATAAATCATAGAATTTGGAGGTTCTCAGAAAAATAGATACTTATCGGTAATGCCCAAGATACCTCTCTATCTCTTCGGCAGAACCCCTGAACAGCACTTTAGCTGCATTCTTTTCTATCTGGTAGTCATACATAGGATCATAATATTCATTCAGAAGATAAGCTATCCACTCCTTATAGCCTTCAAGCGAACCATCTTTTTTTTGTTTTTTGAGTGCAAGATCAAAGATATGACAAACAATCGTATATCTTTGTCCCCCAAGCCTTCTTTTTATTCTTTGCATAGCTTCATACATATCCTCAGTCCAAACTTTCAGGTAGTTGGCATGATAGACTGCTTTATATTTTTCATGTGCTTTGGAGACATACTCATCAAAAGTAATATCAATTCTTTTCTCAGTCGGTGTTTCAAGTATTACAAGAGGTGCTTGAGAGAGATGTTCTACCAGTGTTTTTGGAAGGAACAGCCGTCCGACACACTTACCTTCATCTTCAAAGATAAGATGATCAAAGTCCTGCTCCGATTTTTGAATGAGATCATACGCCAAACTATTCTCAAAATCTATTTGTGTGGGCTGCGATGTAATCGCACGCCCGAAAGAGGAACCTCTGTGATTTGCCAGTCCTTCCAGATCTATCGTATTTTTCAACTTTTTTAAAAGTATTGTCTTCCCCGACCCAGTACGGCCACCAAGCACAATCGGTTTAAAATGCTTTACCGATTTCTCTATTTCATTCATCAGATATGATCTAAATGCTTTGTATCCGCCTTTGAGCCGCACGATCTCTCTACCGCTTTGAGAGATCCACTCCTGCGATATCTGTGAACGCTGCCCTCCTCTGAAGCAGTAGAGCATCGCTTGCGGGTTGGAGGCAATGAAATTCACCCATTCGGAAACACGCTTTTCTTTGACTTCCCCGCTTACAAGCGTATGCCCCAGTTTGACCGCCTCGGCATTCCCTTCTTCTTTGTATTTTATGCCGACAATATGACGCTCTTCATCGTTCATCAGCGGCAGATTCACGGCATGGGGGAAAGCACCCTTCTTAAACTCTACAGGTGCCCGGACATCTATCAGCGGCGTGTTGTTCAGTACGATCGAACGGAAATCACTGGATTGTGGAAGTTCCTGCATTTACAGGACCTCAACCAGATGCTCTCTTTTTACTGTAGTTTCACCAATGGGCTCAAGTGCCAATCCGACTTTTTCTGTCACTGCCCTGAAATCCTCTACTCCACTTTTTTTCACTATAACCAGAAGGCCGCCGGAAGTCTGTGCATCACAGAGTATCTCTCTTTGCTGCTCGGTCATTTCACTTATCTTGTCGCCGTAGCTTGCAAAGTTCTTTCTTGCTCCACCCGGAATGCATCCGAGTTGTCTGTATTTTTCCACATTAGGCAGGAGCGGTACCTTGTCAAACCATATCTGGGCACTAATGTCACTGGCTTCACATATCTCGTTCAAATGTCCAAGCAAGCCAAAACCGGTTACATCCGTCATGGCGACCACACTCTCCAGCGGAGCCAGTTCGGCACCGATCTTGTTCAGTGTGGTCATCGCTTTGATCGCCGGATCAATATGTCCCTCTTCTATCTTTTTTTGTTTTTGGGCAGTTGATAAAATACCTATCCCCAAAGGCTTACTAAGAAAAATAAAGCAATCCTCTTGAGCATTTGAATTTTGCATCAAATATTCATTGTTCACCAGGCCGGTAGCAGCCAATCCGAATATGGGTTCAGGGGAGTCTATGGAATGCCCTCCTGCCAATGGTATTCCGGCATCTTCACAAATGGAACGTCCACCGTCTATCACTTCCCTTGCTATATCTGCCGAAAGTTTGTCTATAGGCCATCCGAAAATAGAAATAGCCATCAGCGGTTTCCCGCCCATGGCATAAATATCACTCAATGCATTCGTGGCTGCGATCTGCCCAAAGGTAAAGGCATCATCTACTATGGGCATAAAGAAATCAGTGGTGGAAAGGACAGAAGTACCATTACCCAGGTCAAATGCAGCTGCATCATCTTTGTTTGCATTCCCCACCAAAAGCTCCGGATAGATACTGGTCTCTCTTGAACTCTCCAAAATTTCATCCAGCAGCATTGGTGATATCTTACAACCGCATCCTGCTCCATGACTATACTCCGTTAGTTTGACTGACATTATTTCACAACCTTTTTTGATATAATTTACATGATTTAACAAAATTATAGCACTGAGAGATTAAATGATAGAGATACCGAATTTTAAAAACCTGGATATCAGACATATCGTCTGTGACTACAACGGCACCATTGCAAAAGACGGCAAAGTACACCCCAAGGTCAAAGCACTTTTTGAAATACTTTCCAAAAGCTATACGCTGCATGTCATCACAGCAGATACTTTCGGAAGTGTTCATCAACAGCTTCAAGACCACAATACCCACATAAAAGTTCTTTCCGGCAGTGACCATACCAAAGAAAAAGCAGAGTACATTGCCTCGCTCGGCAGTGAACACTGTGCTGCGCTTGGCAATGGGAACAACGATGTGGAAATGCTGCGATCTGCTACCATAGGTATCGCCATTTTAGGAGAGGAGGGATGTGCCAAAGAAGCTCTTTTCTCTGCTGACATGGTATGCAAAGAGATCACAGATGCCCTCTTGGCATTTATACATCCAAAACGGCTTATAGCTACATTAAGAAAATAAGTGTAAAGTTATAAAAAAGAGTTGAGGAGTATTTTTATGGAATGTGAATTTCCCACAGTAAACAGCAACGAAGAAGAGATCAAAGATATTTTCAACAGCGTAAAGACCATCGCTGTTCTCGGACTCTCCCCGGATGAGAGCAAAGCAAGTCACCAAGTAGCCAAATATCTTCAAAGTGTTGGTTACAAAATTGTGCCTGTCTACCCTAAAGAAGAGACAATTTTGGGAGAGAAGGTCTACCGTTCACTGGCAGAGATCCCATTTGAAATAGATATGGTCGATATCTTTAGAAAACCGGCTGCATTTGATGCGATTGCCGATGCCTGCATCGAACGTGGAGATGTAAAAGTTTTCTGGGGCCAGTTGGGGCTGGTAAACAATGCCGCTGCCGAAAAAGCAAAAAATGCCGGTATGAAAGTGGTACAAAATCTTTGTTCTATGGTAGCACATAGAAAATTCATGTAATTCGGCCTGAGCAGGATATTTTGTCCGTTATTGCCAAAAATCCACAAATAACGGAACACTTTGTCCAGATAATGGCTATTTTCAGGCTAAAAGGACATTAGTAACTCTTATAATACTATGTATAATTGGAATAATATACAAATTTCACCTCTTTTCATCCATATCAAGACATATTTGATATACTTTTAATACTGAAATATTGTAATAAAAGGACACTTTGTTCCTTTAATAAATAGTT
>JANTHR010000052.1 GCA_024762315.1 Sulfurovum sp. | reverse complement strand
ATAAGGGAGAATAGCATGATTTCCAACATTGCTGTAATGCGTGGGGTTAAAAGTCTTAAAGATATAGATGTGTCGGGCAAACGTGTATTGATCCGGGTAGATTTCAATGTTCCGATGGATTCACATCATAATATTTCAGACGACCGGCGCATCCGTGCTGCACTTCCGACGATCAACTACTGTATCGACCATAATGCCTGTTCTATTACACTGGTTTCCCATTTTGGCCGGCCGGGAGGCAAATATGATGAGAGATACAGCCTGAAGCATATTGTAAAGCGTTTGGAACGATTGTTGAAAAAACGGGTTGTATTTGTTGAAGATTTTGAAAGTTCCAGAGATGAGATAGCAACGTGTTCGCTTGAACGGGTCTTTTTGCTTGAAAATATCCGCTTTTATGAAGGTGAAAAGAAAAATGATCCGGAATTGTCAAAGAAACTTGCTTCTATCTGTGACATTTATGTCAATGATGCCTTCGGTACTTCTCACCGCAAACATGCCTCGACGTATGGCGTGATGGAGTATGTCGATACCAAAGTAGCCGGATTTTTGATGATGAAAGAGATCGAAGCCTTTTCAAAAGCATTGGAAGACCCGGTAAGGCCTATAGCGCTTGTGATAGGCGGTGCCAAGGTTTCATCGAAGATCACACTGTTGAAGAATGTGCTTCAAAAGATCGATAAACTTATTATCGGTGGTGCGATGAGCAATACCTTTCTGAAAGCACTCGGTTATGATATGCAGCATTCACTTTATGAAGACGAGTACATTGAAACAGCACAGCATGTCATGGATCAGGCCAGGCATCATGGCGTAAAGATCTATTTGCCTGTTGATGTGGTTATTACTGACTCAATCGAATCACCGGTAGATATTAAGATAGTGCCGGCACAGGATGTACTGGAAGGATTTCAGGCAGTCGATATAGGACCGGCTACGGTGAAGCTTTTCAGTGAAGCTGTCGGCCTTTCCAATACCATTATCTGGAATGGACCGATGGGGATCTATGAGATCGACAATTTCTCCAAAGGTACCTATAAGATAGCCAATGCTATAGCCGACAGTTATGCCTACACTTTCGTAGGAGGCGGTGATACGGCAGATGCTGTCGACAGGGCAGGAGAAGCTGACAATTTCAGTTTTATTTCCACAGGCGGCGGTGCAAGTCTTGAGTTGCTTGAAGGAAAAATATTGCCCGGCTTTTCAAAACTTGACCGAAGAGAAGAGGAATTGTAATGGCTTTGGCAATCATGTCTTCGGGAGGTGATGCTCCCGGAATGAATCCCGCGATCAAGAAATTCGTTGATTATGCTTTTAAAATGGGAGAACGGCCCTATCTGATCTATGACGGGTTGGAAGGGTTGATCGACAACAAGATACAAGAGGCCAGCCATCATGACGTGGCAGGCATTGTGCACCGTGGCGGTACTATCATCCGTTCCTCACGCTCCAAACGTTTCTTTGAATATGAATATCGCCTCAAAGCCTATAACAATCTCAAGGAACACGGTATTGCAGGACTGATCGTGCTCGGTGGTGACGGTTCATTCCGTGCTATGGAGAAGTTTAGTTCAGAGTTCGCTCTCAATTTTGTCGGCATTCCCTCTACGATCGACAATGATATCTATGGTACAGAGTATTGTCTGGGTGTCGATACCGCGCTGAATGTCATACGTGACGCACTTGATAAGATCAGAGATACCGCATCCTCTTTCAACCGTGCTTTTCTGGTTGAAGTCATGGGCCGCAATTGCGGGTATCTTACCATTGTTTCTGCCATGGTCAGCGGTGCAGAAGTGTGTGTGATCCCCGAATTGGAATTCGATTATGAAAAAGAGGGTGAACGCCTGCGTAAAGAGGTCGAATCGGGGCGTAACTATATTCTGGCAGTTGTTTCCGAAGGCGCCAAACAGACCAGTCAAGTGCACACATGGCTTCAGGAGAGTGTCGGACTGGAGACGCGGGTGAGCATACTGGGACATATTCAGCGTGGCGGAAATCCGACGGTAAGAGATAGGATGATGGCCTTTGATTTTACCATTACAGCGGTCAATCATCTTCTGTCGCATCACAATTCAAACAAGATGGTTGCCTATCAAAAAGGTGAATTCAAACTTAAAGAGATCAAGGAAGTGGTCTCGAACCGATACGAATTGCCTCAGCGTTTTCTTGATGCAGTCAATTTTCTGGACTAATATAGTTTCTAAATAGAGTGAGAAAGTATGAATTATGGTTTCATAATTTTATTGTATAATTTGGGTAAATAAAAAAGGAGTACTACATGATAAAGATTACAAAAAAAGGGAATAAAGCCTGGGTGACTTTCACATTACCGGCAAGTGAGGGGGAAAGTGTGGAGATCTGCGGTGAATGGAACGATTGGGAAAATGAACCGATGAAAGTAAAAAAGAGTGGTGAATTCTACATTACCAAAGTGCTTAAAACGGACAAGAATTATGAATTTGGCTACCGTGTGAATGGCAATGAATGGCGATGTGACGATGAACTCGGATGTATCCCATCGCCATTTGACTCACATAATTCACTGTTGGAACTCTGATCTTAGGATATTAATGCAGCTTGGTACATGCTAAGTTTTACCAAAGTTCACACTCCCAAAGACTTTGATGGGAATTCAAAGGTTTTTTAATACATATTGATACATTTTGATATATAATAATATTATATATTTATGCATTTATTTGTGAATAGGGCATACATGTTCAATAATTAAAAAAAAGGGGGGCAGATAAATTATGAAAGCAGTAGTTATGGCAGGAGGATTCGGTACACGGATCCAGCCGCTTACAAACTCAAGGCCTAAACCCATGTTGCCGGTCGTCAACCGTCCAATGATGGAAAATACAATGATGACCCTCAGAGACCTGGGTATTACAGACTTTATCGTACTGCTCTATTTTAAACCCGAAGTGATTCAGGACTATTTTGGTGACGGAAGCAAATTTGGCATAAATATCACTTATGTAATTCCGGATGATGACTACGGCACAGCAGGGGCTGTCAAGCTGGCACAGGAACATATCGGTGATGATAACTTTATCATCATCAGTGGTGACCTGGTGACAGATTTTGATTTTCAAAAAATATTTGAGTACCACAAACAAAAAGAATCCAAACTTACAATTACCCTGACTTCTGTAGAAAATCCTCTTGAATTTGGAGTAGTGATTGCCAATGAAGAGGGCAAAATAGAGAAATTTCTGGAGAAACCAAGCTGGGGAGAGGTTTTCAGTGATACGATCAATACGGGTATCTATATTATAGAACCTGAAATTCTTAAGTATATTCCCAAAGGAGAGAACTTTGACTTTGCCAAAGATCTCTTTCCTCTACTCATGAAAGAAGGGGTTGAGCTGATCGCCGGTAATGCAGAGGGGTATTGGAGAGATGTCGGTAACCCTGACAGCTACAGAGAAGTACATGAAGATATTATGAGCGGGCGTGTCGATTTTAAGATGCCTGGTCAAAAGACCAAATATCCTGACGGCGTATTGTATAGTGACGCACCCTATACACTGGATGAGAGTATAGAGATCATCGGTAACGTGGTACTTGGTAAAAATGTATCGATAGGCAAAAGAACCAAACTTAAAAATAGCGTTATCTCTGACAATGTTAAAATCGGTAAAGACTGTAAAGTAAGCAATTCGGTTATCTGGGAAAATGTAAGTATCGGCAAAGGTACAAAGATCGACAATGCTGTGATCTGTAATAACAATGTCATCGGAAGAAACTCTAAGATGACTGCCGGGATCATTTTGGCAGAGGGATGTGAAATAGGTGAACTGGTCACAGTTGAAAAAGATGTAACGATCTGGCCTGACAAAAAGATAGAAGATGCAGCGATCGTAAGCAGTAATGTTATCTTGGGGAGCAGATACAGGAACTCTATTTTTGAAAACGGTATGGTTGTGGGAAAATCCAATGTTGAGCTTTCCTGTGAAATGTCCAGCAAGCTGGCAGAAGCTTTTGGCGCACAGCTTCCCGTCGGGAGTAGTGTCCTGATAGGTAGAGATCATCATAAAAGCTCCCGTATGCTAAAGAGAGCCTTTGTAGGAGGGATACTTGCATCAGGGGTCAATGTTGTGGACCTGAAAAATATTCCTTCTTCGGTCATGCGTTATGATCTTGCCAATAGTTCTGATTATGTTGCAGGTATCTATTTCAAGCAGGTTAGAGAAGATACGACTTCTACGGTCGTTACCTTCTTTAATGATGAAGCATTGAAAATCAATAATGATCTGGCTAAAAAAACTGAAAAGATCTATTTTAAAGAATCATTTAGAAGAGTTGATTTCAGCCAAATCGGAAAAGTATCAGAGTCACACCGTATTGAAGAGTGCACCAACTACAAAAAAAAGATGGAAGAGAGTTTCCAGAAAAGACTTTTCTCTTGCGTTGACTGTAGGATTGCAGTCGATATGATGCATGGAACATCTTGTGAGGTTTTCCCTTATGTACTCAATGAGCTTAATATCGGAAATATGATCTTCAACAACTATCATGATGCCCATCGTCTGGCCAACTTCAAATCTATGCTCAAACATTCAGTTGAAGATATGCAAAAGATCGTCAGAAGCCTGGAACTTGATGCAGGTTTTTTGCTTTATCCTTTTGGACAACGCCTGGATATTGTCTGCGATAAAGGCGAACTCCTCTCAATGCAGGATTCACTGCTGGTCGTGCTTGCCCTGATGGATATTGAAGCTGCCAAGGAGGGAAGAAAACGAATCTTCCTGCCTACATGGGCTCCGGATATGATCAAATTTGATAATCTTGATATCGAATATGGTAAATATGCTGATTTTAAAGCTGAGAATCTTAGACAGTATGATCTGATCGCAACAGCAGACGGTAACTTTGCCTTTACTGAATTCTCTCTTTACAGAGATTCTATGTATGCAGCGGTAAAAATCCTGGAAATGATCATCAAGCATGATGTAAAGCTCTCTGAGTTGGTTACCCAAACAGAGAATTTCTACCATACACAAACAACGATAACGTGTCCACAGTCACTTAAGGGAACCATGATGCGTAAATTCCTAGAGGATGCCAGAGGCAAACGTTCCTCTTCAGACGATGGTGTTAAGATCTGGCTGAATGAGACAGACTGGATCCTTATGATCCCTGATCAGTATAGTGACCACCTCAATCTTTATATTCAGGCGGAAAATGAAAGTGCAGGCCAGGCGATCTATGATCAGTATAAAGCAAAAATAGAGAGCTGGGCAAAGTAGCATCATGCAGCTGGCTTTCCTGTGGCACATGCATCAACCTGATTACAGGGATACTTCCGGCATCATGCAGATGCCTTGGGTTTTTTTGCACGCCATCAAAGATTATTATGATATGCCTTGGATGCTTGCACGTCACAGTGGGCTGAAAGCAACATTCAACATTACTCCTCCACTGATAGAGCAGATACAACTCTATAGCGAAGACATAGTCTCAAATGACCGTTTTTTTACTTTATGGATGAAACATCCCTCAGAATTAAATGAGACAGATCGGCAGTGGATGATCAAGATGTGCAAAAGTTCGCCGTATGATACCATGGTCGAACCGATCAAGCCCTATCGAAAACTTTATCATAGTGAGCATCTGGATGACGATGCACTTTGCGATATGGAGGTTTGGTTTCTCCTCTCATGGTGTGGTGCCTATCTTCAAACCCATAACAATACAGTCAAAGTATTGCTTGCTTCACAGGGAAAGTTTACCTATGAACAAAAATATGCATTGCTGGAGACTCTGGGTGATTTTGTTAAAACGATCTTTCCCTATTATGCAAAATTGCAAAGTGAAGGAGTGATCTCCCTCTCGACGACACCGCTCAATCACCCTATTTTACCGCTTCTTATAGACATGAACAATGCAGTGCTTGCCCATCCGGGCACGAACATACCTGAGCATCCTTTGTCGCTTGCAGACGATGCAAAACTGCAAATTTTGCAGGCACAGGCGCTCTACAGGAAGACCTTTGGCCATGATGCCGTAGGGTTCTGGCCTGCAGAAGGTGCAGTGGATGAGCGCAGCATTGCTCTCTACCGGGATGCCGGATTGAAATGGGTCGCAACAGATGAGGCGATCTTGTTTAAGTCCTTGGGATCGGAGGATTATGATGCCCTGTACCACGCCTATAAGCACAATGGCATGACCATAGGTTTCCGCGATCATAAATTGAGTGATCTTATTGGGTTTACTTACCGTTTTTGGTCAGCAGAACATGCTGCTGACCATTTTATCTCTGCACTCTCTCCTATTGCCGAAAAAGGAGATGACCGTACTGTTTTTATCATCCTTGACGGAGAGAATGCCTGGGAGTTTTATCATAATAATGCCTTTGATTTTTTTGATGCACTTTATGCCAAACTTGCTAAGACAGAGTGGTGCAGTATGGTCGGTATGGATACGATCGCAAAGCAGGAATCCAGGGAGTTGCCCCACCTTGCCGCAGGAAGCTGGATACATGGTGAATTCAACACGTGGGTTGGACAGCCTGAAAAGACCCGTGCCTGGGAACTTGTCTATATGACCAGGCGTGACTATGAGCGCCATAAAGAAGGGATCAATGAGGACATACAAAAGAAGATCATGCAACATTTTCTGGCAGCGGAATGTTCGGACTGGTTCTGGTGGTACGGAGATGATCATACTACAGAGTTTTCCGCTGAATTTGATGAACTCTTCCGGTCACACTTGATCAATATCTATCTTTTGATGCAAATCGCACCCCCTTATGACCTCTATGTTCCGATCATTTCAGACCGCAGCGGTGAGGATTTTCTTCTTCAGCCCAAGTTTACAATACAACCACTTATCAACGGGAAGTATAACTCATTTTTTGAATGGGTCGGCAGCGGGGTCGTTGATGAGACAAAACTCTTTTCAACCATGGACAGAGAACGGGGCCCGGTGGAACGTATCCGCTTCGGACAGAACGAAAATATATTTTATTGTGCCTTTGAAGGTGATATTGAAGCTTTGAAGCACTGTGACATGCTAAAAATCATGATTGAACCGTTTGACGTACACTTTGAAGTTCCACTGATATCATTATGCAGTACAAAAAGCTCCACAATGGAATCAAAAAAAATAAAATTGCTGATAGCCTGTGATACATGGCTTGAATTCAGCCTTGATTTTAATGGAATAGAGGTAGAAAGTGTGCAGTTTCGTTTTGAAATTGAACGTGACGGCATCATTATTCAAACGCTTCCGGGATTTGGTGAACTCAAAATTGCAATGAATACAACCTATGCTGAAAACTGGTTTGTATAATGATACTGTTGTCAGGGCGTATCAATATTCATATAAAAGGGAAAGAAAATGTCTGAAATACGTCGAGACCGGCTACACAGCCAATATGTATTAATAGCACCGGAACGGATGCGTCGGCCGGATACGCTAGCTACCACTCATGCAAGCGCTACTGTGAAGACTTGCCCCTTCTGTGATGGAAATGAGAAGATGACCCCACCGGAGATTTATGCGCTGAGAGAAAATAAAGCCAATGAGAGAAACTGGAAAGTCCGTGTTGTTCCCAATCTTTATAAGGCAGTCCAGGTTGAACTTGAAGATCACTCTAAACTTGCAGGCATGTTTGAATCCATTCCCGGTGTGGGAGCCCATGAAATTGTGATTGATACGCCCTGCCATGAATGCAGGATGGTTGACCTTGATGCCGGGCAGATCAAAGATTGGCTTTCTACAATTGCCCTGCGTATTGCCGATCTTCGGAAAGATGGCCGACTGGTGCATATCAGTATCTTTAAGAATCAGGGTGAACATGCAGGTGCGACACAGCAACATCCGCATACCCAGATAATTGCGCTGCCTATCACCCCTTCCAATGAATTGAATCTTCTGGAAAGGCATAAGCAATATTACAGAAGACATGGACGCAGCAAAGTGGAAGATATTCTGGAAAATGAACGTCTTACAGAAGCACGGATCATTTCTGAAAGAGGGGATTTTACGGCATATTGTCCTTATGCTTCTGCTTTCCCTTTTGAAGTGATCATCGCTCCAAGAAGGGCATTGACCAATCTGGATGAACTGAATCGTGATGATATGGTAAATCTTGCAAACCTGATGAAATCAGTATTTGTCCGTCTCGACAGCCAATTGGGAGATTTTGACTTCAATCTTACATTTCGACTGGCCCCGGTCAACAGTAATTTTGAAAATGCTCCTTACTTTCCACACCTTAAAGATTTTTTTCGTTTTACGATCCGTATCATACCGCGTATTTACCGACTGGGAGGGTTTGAACTCTCTACCGGGATGATCATCAATCCGGTTGCACCGGAAGAGGCGGCAAAACTGCTGCGCGAGGTAAAAATGAGATGAAGCTGCTTTTTGCCGCTGCTGAAATTTTTCCTTATGCAAAAACCGGAGGATTGTCCGATGTGGCACAGGCCTTGCCTGCTACTTTGGTAAAGCGGGCAGATATAGTGTCGGTCATGCCGCTTTATGATTTTATAGACCGGGAAAAATTTGCTTTGACCGCTATGAATGAATCTTTTCAGATCACACTGGGCAAAGATATTTTTGAGATTTCACTTTTTGAGGGAATGAACCGGGGGGTCCGTACCCTTTTTGTATATGAGGCATTATTATGCAACTGTATGACACCTTACGGGGACCAAAACGGTGATAATCCCAATAATGATCTTCGTTTCGGTATTTTCTCCAAAGCAGTAGTTGTCCTGTCACAAATGTTTGAGATCGATGTGCTGCATTTGAATGACTGGCATACGGCATTGGCAGCGCTTTGGGCAAAAGAAATACTTCCGAAACTTCATGTTGTCTTTACTATTCACAATCTTGCTTTTCAGGGACTATTCCCAAGGGGAAGTGTAGAACGTCTTGGATTGAGAGAAGACTACTTTACCCCTGAAGGTATTGAATTCTGGGGAAGGATGAACTGTATGAAAGCGGGTATTGCTTACAGTGATGTTGTCACAACGGTAAGTCCAACCTATGCTAAAGAGATCCTCCTGCCTGAATTTGGTTGTGGACTTGAGGGGTTTTTGCAGCTTCATTCAGCTAAACTTCACGGTATACTCAATGGCATCGATACAGCACTTTTTGATCCTTTGACCGATCCGGCACTGCCGAAAAACTACGGACCGGGCAAAGTTGCAGGTAAAAAAAGTAATAAGAGACTGTTTTGTGAAGCACATGGATTAAAGGGTGCCAACAAAGCTTTGATCGTGTTCATCGGAAGATTTACAGAACAAAAAGGGCTTGATATCATTATAGAAGCGTTACCCAAACTGTTGAATATGGAGTGTAACCTGGCCATTTTGGGAGAAGGCAGTGAGACAATGTCAAAAGCACTGAGTAAAGCTGCCGGGAATCACGACAACCTTTTGGTCCGATCAGGCTATGATGAATCGCTGTCACATCAAATGTATGCCGCTGCCGATTTCCTTCTGATGCCTTCGCGTTTCGAGCCGTGCGGACTCAATCAATTGATCGCCCTGCGTTACGGTGCGATACCCATAGTGACCAATGTGGGCGGATTGCATGACACAATAGGGGATATTGACGAGGTAAACAGTTCTGTTTGCGGTCAGGGTATAGTATTGCATACATTAAGCGGTAAAATGATTATACAGTCAGTAAAGCGTGCACTGCAGCTGTTTGCACTTACCCGTCATTTTTCTAAAATTGCCAAAACGAACATGACGTGCGATGTTTCTTTTGAAGAGAGTGCCAAAGCCTATTTGGAACTCTACAGGAAAACATGAATGAAACCCTGTATGGATGTTGAAGCTACTATGAAACATGAGCGCAGCAGTGGAATTCTTTTACATCCGACATCACTTTCAACTGCATACGGCATCGGAGACCTGGGGCCCTCTGCATACCGTTTTATTGATTTTCTTGAACGTTCGGGTCAGACGCTTTGGCAAATGCTGCCTTTGGGGCCGACAGGCTATGGTGACTCCCCCTATCAGACACTTTCTGCTTTTGGCGGCAACCCCATGCTTATCAGTCCTGAACTTCTGGTCGAGGATGATCTTCTCTATTCAAAAGAGATTGAAGCTCCGGAATTTGATCAGGCGTATGTATCGTATGATCGTGTCATTCCCTATAAACTCAATCTTTTGAAAAAGGCTTATTTGCATTTTAAACTGCGGCCAAACCATCAGCTGGCAGAACCCTTCAGCCTCTTTTGTGCAAAAGAGGCTGCCTGGCTGGAAGATTTTGTACTATTTTTTGCCCTCAAATCCCATCATGGCAATCGTCCATGGACAGAATGGCCCAAGGAACTGAGAAGGCGTGAACCAGAAGCGCTTGCGGCTTATGCAGAGGAATTCCACAGTGAGCTGCAATGGTACAGGTTCGTTCAGTTTATTTTTTTTCATCAGTTTGAGAAATTGCACCGTTATGCCCAAAAACACCATGTAAAACTCATAGGTGATCTACCGATCTTTTTGGCACATGACAGCAGTGATGTCTGGAGTCACCCCGAGTGGTTTGAGCTGGATAGTACCGGTAGACCAACCGTGGTTGCAGGTGTACCGCCTGATTACTTCAGTAAAACCGGGCAGCGATGGGGCAATCCTCTCTATAACTGGAAAGTGCTCAAAAAAGAAAAATATGCTTTCTGGGTTGATCGTTTCGATCATATGGCAGAGATGTTCGATCTTGTCCGGATCGATCACTTTCGCGGATTTGCAAGCTATTGGGAAATTCCTGTTGATGAAGAAACTGCGATCTACGGGAGATGGCAAAAAGGACCGGGATTAGAGTTCTTCAGAACGATTGAAAAAGAGATGGGGAGGAAACTGCCTGTGATCGCAGAGGATCTTGGCATCATTACCCAGGATGTAGCCGATTTGCTTGAAGCACTTGATTATCCGGGGATGGCAGTTCTTCAGTTTGGATTTTCATCCATGAAAAGTAACGATCCCTCTGTATTTCTGCCCCATAATCTCAGGGACAATCAGGTGGTTTATACCGGCACTCACGATAACGATACGGTCGTGGGATGGTGGAGCAAGCAGTCTGAAGAGGTGCGTGATTTTACCCGGCGTTATCTCAATACAGATGCCAGGATGATCCATAGAGATATGATTCGTGCTGCGCTTGGAACAGTATGCCGCATGGCACTTTTCCCCATGCAGGACCTGCTTGGACTGGGAAGCGAATCCTATATGAACCGTCCGGGAACAACAGGCGGCAACTGGCAGTGGAGAATGCAGGATGATGCATTGAATACCTTTTTGGAAGAAGATCTTATGGAAATGACAAAACTTTATGGACGAACTGTCTATAAAAGTGTCAAGTACCTGGAAGATGGGAATAAATTTGAAAAATAGATGTATAATATATTATAAAGGAGAGAAAAAAGTATGGATAAATTAAAGATTCTAATCGCTGCATCAGAAGTAGTTCCTTTTGCCAAGAGCGGGGGATTGGCTGATGTTGCAGGTGCGCTTCCCAAGGCACTGCGCAAACTTGGTCATGATGTGCGGGTGGTCATGCCGCGTTATTATATCGTGGACAGAGAAAAATACGGATTGAAACCTATGGCAGGTTCACTGGGTGTACCTATGGGCGTGATCGGGGAAGAGTGGGCAAGCGTGTATGAAGGCGTACTTCCCGGAAGTGATGTGCCGATCTACTTTATTGAGCATGAACGTTACTTTGGACGTAAAGGGCTTTATGATGAAAATGGCATTGCATTCAGTGACAATGACAATCGTTTTATTTTTCTTTCACGGGCAGCGATGCAGTTGGCTAAAAAATTGCGTTTTAAGCCGGATATCATCCATGCAAACGATTGGCATACATCAGCTATGCCGATCTTTTTAAATACAGTGTATGCACAAGATCCCGATTTTGAATATACGGCTTCTGTGCTAAGTATCCATAATCTTCAGCATCAGGGTAAGTTTTATAAAGGTGCCATGGATGTTTTGGGTATCGGATGGGAGCATTTTACTGCAGATGAACTGGAAGAATATGACGGAATAAACCTTCTAAAAGGGGGAATAGTCCATTCAAATGCCATCAATGCCGTAAGTAAGAAATATGCAGATGAGATCCAAACTCCAGAATTTGGATGGGGGCTCGAAAACCTGATCAGCCACTACAGCTACAAACTCTTTGGTATCTTGAACGGTGTGGATTATGAAGAGTGGAGTCCTGCGGTGGATACGCTTATCCCTTCCAATTATGATATTGATACAATGGCAGGTAAAAAGATCTGTAAGCAGGCGTTGCAAAAAACATTCAATCTGCCGCAGCGTGAAGATGTTCCCGTGATCGGCTTGGTCGGCCGGCTGGCGGAACAAAAGGGCATTACGCTATTGGCTGAAGCCATAGGCGGCCTTCTTGAAATGGATATCCAGATCATTTTACTAGGTACAGGTGAAGGCTGGGCAGAACATTTTTTCAGCAATATTGCTTCGATCTATCCGGAGAAATTCGGAACATATATAGGTTACAGGAATGATCTGGCACATCTTATTGAAGCAGGAAGCGATTTCTTTTTGATGCCTTCACTCTTTGAGCCTTGCGGTTTGAACCAGATCTACAGTCTGCGCTACGGAACTTTGCCGATCGTCCGTGCTACAGGCGGTTTGGATGATACCATTGACAATTATCAGCCCTATACCGGCAGAGGTGATGGATTCAAGTTTTATGAAGCTTCTGCAGAAGCGTTGTATGGAACAGTGAAATGGGCAGTAGATACGTACTATGATGACAAAGAAGGAATGATGCATCTTGTAAAAAATGCAATGCAAAAGCGGTTTAGCTGGGAAATTGCAGCTGAATCTTATGAAGAAATGTATCGATTTGCGCTTTCGCAGCGCTTTGGTATTTCAAAGAAAAGGAATTAATATGTCTCATGCAATACATTATGATATCAGCCGTTTTTCCGAGCTTGATATCTACCTCTTTAAAGAGGGGACACATGCAAAGCTCTATGATCATTTAGGCGCACATCTTATGGAGCGTGAAGGTCGAAAAGGAACCTATTTTGCAGTTTGGGCACCTCATGCCAGAGGTGTTTATGTACGCGGTGACTTTAATGAATATAACGATAGAAGCCATAAACTTCAGCTTCGCGGTGACGGTTCGGGTATTTGGGACGGTTTTATAGAAGGGGTTGAACAGGGAACAACGTATAAATATCATATTGACAGTGAAGAAGAAAATGCGAATGCCGACAAGGCGGATCCTTATGCTTTTTACGCTGAGGTCGCACCAAGTTCGGCATCACGTGTCTGGGACATAGGCGATTATCAGTGGAATGACAAAACATGGATGCGTTCACGTTGTAAAAAAAATTCGCACAAAGCCCCCATCTCTATCTATGAAGTCCATCTGGGTTCATGGCGACGCAAGGTAGAAGAAGGCAATCGCTTTTTAACCTATGTGGAAGCTGCAACAGCCTTGGCTTCCTATCTGAATGAGATGAACTTTACCCATGTTGAACTGCTGCCCATCACAGAGTATCCTTTTGAAGGATCTTGGGGATACCAGGTCACAGGTTATTTCGCTCCGACATCACGTTATGGAACACCGCAGGAATTCATGCAGTTTGTAGATATCATGCATGAGCACGGTATCGGTGTCATTCTTGACTGGGTGCCCTCACACTTTGTCACCGACGGGCATGGATTGATGAATTTTGACGGTACCTGTCTTTATGAACATAAAGATCCTCGTCAGGGGTATCATCCGGAATGGGGAAGTGCCATATTTAATTATGACCGTAATGAGGTCCGTGCCTTCTTGATCAGCTCGGCGATGTTCTGGCTTGAGAAATATCATCTTGACGGTATACGTGTTGATGCAGTAGCTTCCATGCTCTATCTTGATTATGCCAGAGAAGAGGGAGAGTGGGTCCCCAATGAGGATGGCACCAATGAAAACAAAGGAGCGGTCAAATTCCTAAAGCAGCTTAATACCAGTGTTTATGATGCGTACGATGACATTATGATGTTCGCCGAGGAATCAACAAACTACCCGATGGTAAGCCGTCCTGTAAGTCAAGGTGGCTTAGGGTTCGGTTATAAATGGAATATGGGATGGATGCATGACACGCTTAAATATATGAAATTCGATCCGATCTATCGCCAGCATCACCATCACCATCTTACTTTTAGTTTTGTCTATATGTACAATGAAAACTACGTATTGCCTCTAAGCCATGATGAAGTCGTCCACATGAAGGGGTCACTCATCAATAAAATGCCGGGGGAACATTCCAAAAAGTTTGCAAATCTAAGGGTACTTTTTTCATTTATTATAGCCCATCCAGGCAAAAAACTGCTTTTCATGGGAGGAGAGTTTGCCCAATTCGCAGAGTGGAACTATAAACAAAGCCTTGACTGGCATCTACTTGAATATCCAGATCACAAAGGTGTGCAAACACTGGTTAAAACTTTAAACAGATTATACAAAGACGAACCATCGCTGCACACAGGTGATGTAGAAAAAGAGGGGTTTTCCTGGATAGATGAAAACGATTATCAGGCAAATGTCATTTCATTTATCCGCAAGGGAGCAAAAAATAGAAAACCGATCATAGTGGTGTGTAACTTTTCAGATAAAGAACATACAGGCTATCAGATCGGATTACCGTCCAAAGGCGTGTATGAAGAGATATTCAGCTCTGAAGATATACTTTTTAGCGGTCACGGTTCAGTCAACACTGCTCCCATAAAATCTGTAGAAAAAGAATGCCATGGAAGAAGCAATATGCTGACGATCAACTTGGCACCGCTTAGTGTAAGTTTTTTTAAAAAGGTTAAATAATACTCTGGTTGACATGTGTTACAGACTGTCGGTTTAGTAGCGATAGTCTGTAAGAACACGCATATAGCTGGCTCTTTCATAGGCTGCAGGGTTTGAAGTATGTGCTAAAGATATACTTCCTTTCATCTGAGCGATCGAGACATACTCTTTTTCTTCCATCCACGTAACAAGATCTTCCAAAACAGTCTTGATGTATGTTTCACCGTTTTCCATGACAGCTGTTACCATTTGTACGGCATCTGCCCCACTCATTATGGATT
>JANTHR010000051.1 GCA_024762315.1 Sulfurovum sp. | reverse complement strand
AGGAGTGATGATGAAAAAGCTACTGTTTGTAAGCCTGTCGTTCGTGTTTCTATCCACACAGGTTCTTTATGCCAAAACGAAACGTTATGAAGTGAAGTCCGGGATGGTAACATACGCTATTACGGGTAGTGGAAATATTATGGGTATGAAACGTGAGACACATGGGCATAGAACCCTCTATTTCGAAGACTATGGCAATGTGGAAGTGCAGGAGACAGAGGAAACGACTAGAACGATGGGGCGTACCGAGAAGGAGCATAGACTGGTGAAGATCGAGGACGGTATGGTTTATTCTGTTAGTTATGAACCAAAGATAATCACCAAAGGAGATATGTCCAAAATAAACAAAGATATGACCAAAATGGGTAAAGAGATGATGAAAAGCATGGGAGGAAAGAAAGTAGGTAAAGGTGAAGTTCTGGGGTTCCCCTGTGAAATTTGGGAAGTAAAGGGTACCAAAAGATGGTTCTACAAAGGTGTCACGCTTAAGGTCGAAATCAACATCATGGGAATGGTGCGCAAAGAGGAAGCAACAGAAGTGAAATTTGGTGTTTCCATCCCACCGGAGAAACTGAAACTACCTGATTATCCAACCATGACTATGGAAGAGATGATACAGCTTCAGATGAGTAAACATGGCAGAGAAGGGCATCAGCCAAGTCCTGAAGAGATAAAAGCAATGCAAAATATGATGAAAAACATGTTTAAGAGCAAACAATGAAATATTTAATAGTGGCTTTACTTATGGCCGTTTTTGCCAATGCAGAGGGAAACACCTCTGCGTCTTTGCAACTGCAAGAGCCTAAAGAAGTAAAACAAAAGCCTGATTTTATGTATCAAAAGAAAGGCTGGGAACTCAATATCTGGTACACGGCAAAAGGCAGCCGGAGTGAGGGGACATTCGGAAAGCTCTATCACAACGGAAAAGAGGTCACTCCCAAAATAAAAAATGAAGAACTTCAAACACCTCTTGGAACATTACGTTATGAAACATCCAATGTGCCATGGGGTTCACACGGATGGGTTTTTACGGATGCCAATAAAGTGCCACCACCCTCCTGGCAGGAAAAATAAGAGAAATTTTACTCTCAGGTGCAAAGTAAAATCTACAAACAAAGCCTCAATTGTAAACAACAACAGTTTTTTCCACCAAATATAGAGCTTATAGATCTGACACTTTTAACATTAGATTTTTTTACAGGGCTTATTTCTATTCCACTTTTGATTATAATGATAGTAGCAATTTCCACTGTACATTTGGCAAATGGATTTGCTACAGGAAACAACGGATTTGAGTTACCGCTTTATTATATGCTGTATTTAGCAATATTCGCTTCCTTGGAAGCTGGAAAACCAAGCTTGGATCACCTTTTGTTTGGTGATGAGCAATAAACACAAAGGACACACCATGAAGAAACTACTTAAATTGAGACTTATACTTACGGGGCTTGCTGTATTATCATTGACTATGGTAAATGCAGAAGTTAATCCTAATCCTCCACATGAGGCTTCAAAGAAATGTCAAAATGGGAAATGCAGTAGTGGAAAACATACTCAGAAAAAAGATTATAACATCACAAAACCTGCACCTGCAAACGGTAAGTGCGGGCAAGGTAAATGCGGAAGTAAATAGTTACATTCACTCTTCTTGCTGCTATTCTTCTAAAGAGGAATAGCAGCTTCACTTTTACTTGTTCCTATCCCTCCTCGTTGGGAATGCATACGAGAACTTCGATCACAAAATCTTTCCACCTCAATCAAACCTAATATTCCGTCATAATTCCTAGCAAAACTGTATCGCCAATGACTGGCCTCATCTACATAACCACGCTTGACAGGATTTTCATCTATATACCCTATTTTATTTAGCATCATGGTGACCTGTCCCTTTTTCCCCTGCTAATTTTAATGATAGACCCCTATTTTGAATGTCACATAGCAGAATAGCGCTGAGCGCTCGATCGACATGGCTGGCAAGGAGGTGATGAAGCACACTAGAATCTCTTCACACCCTCGGGCACATGCAGTATCCACTGGTAGGTGCCTGCCGCGCCGGCACCCTGTACGGACTGTTCGACCGTCTCTTGGTCCTCGACCTTCATCTTCATGGACTTGTCCCACTTCGAGTGCTGTGGGCTAAACGGCACGTCCTGCTCCATGCGGTGGCCGGGGCATACCAAAATCATATGGGCCATCCCGGCGTACACCTCATCCGGCAATAGATAAAGCCTCCAGACATATGCGTGGGCGCCGTCATCCCATTCCTGCCTGGCCTCGCCCTTCATCGCAACCTTGACGGAGCTTTTGTACGACAGCGTGCATCGACCGCCGATGGAACCGGACATATTGATCGGCATAGTGACCGGTTTTCCCTTGATCTGGGCCGTCGGCTGCAGCGTACCGTCGGGGTTGTGTTGGATGTCGACGAACAGCGGAGCGCTCCCCTTGATGGTATAGTCTATCGCCGATCCGCGGGCCGTGACCTTCAAATGATGGTTGTACTCGAGGCTAAAATTATTACAAATGGCAATTTCGGCCTCGGCGATCTGTTCCCGGACCGGGGTATCGCCGAGAGGAACGGCCTCCGACGAACGGATCTCGCAGGAATTCGAAAGCGTCATCGTGTCCTTGGCGATGGGGTCGTCCGGCGCTTTGTAGCGCACCGAAAAATAATCGGATTTGGTCGGGGCACGGCGCGCATACACGTGAGCCCTATCGTCACCGGCGAGTATCGCACCATCCTCGATGGTCCCCTTGGTGGGTTTCGCGATGAGCCGTACCCGTACGTTGTTCTGCCCGATGTATTTGCCATCAGATTTGAAACCAGTGAATGTGACCCAGCCGGTTTCGCCGGTATTGAAACAGCGTTTATAGTTGTCGACTTCATGCTCCGCCTGGACCGGGATATGTTCGAATGTCTCGAACGCCCGCGCCATACCACCATAGGAGGCGACTTCGGAAGATACGTCAGGAGCGAAATCCGCGAGCGTCTTATACTTGCGCCCGAAGAAACCAAACAGTGTCAGTTCGTCCCCGTAGATGTAGGCCGGGAATCCTGAAAAGGCGCTGATCTTGTAGCGCGGCTTGACCGACGCATCGCCGCCGACAAATCCGACAGAAACCCCGAGGTCCCAAAAGGGGCCATCAACATTTTGGGTTGCTCCGAGGATATATTCGGGCTTGGCTGCTCCGGCGGTCAACGTAACGCCACTGCCAGCGAAACAACCACCGAGATTGTCGATGAACTGTCCGGCCGTGAAACTGTTGATGGTTTTGGAGTGGGCCTTGACGAGCACTGTCCGGTTGCACTGGACAGCTTTGGCAGCCGATATGGATAGAACGAAGCCTACCAGGACAGCGATGGCTATCTTACGCATGGGGTGACACCTCTGGGGTAGGAGATACATAATATACCTTACTTTTATTTGATCTAGTACCTAATGATTAACTTGAAGAATGAACGGTTTTTCTCAGTCAAGTTTTTAAACTTAAAAAACTATTTTATCATAAAAAAATTTTGAAAACTCGTCAAGTTATCCAGGTCTTATTAGCTTTTTATATTAAATAGTCAATCCTGAAAAACTCATTCCAAGAACAGACTATCAAGTCTAACTTCTTAATTTTACCACAACGACCTGTAAAGTATCAGAAAGAAAAAGGTACCAGGCGACAATGACAACTCAATCCATCCATCCAACAGTTGGAGATGGTAGTCGGTGATTTTTTTGCAGGTTTGCATGCAGGCATAAATCATTTTTGATCATCACTTCAGGTGGACATATGCCGACATTTGCCTCTTGAGACAACAAAGCTTTATGATTTCACATTCAGCATCTCATTGAGACCGTCATACAGGCCATTCTTGTATTCACCGTCCTGCAGGGCAGTATGCAGCTTCATCTGTTCAATGAGCTTCTGCCTGAATTCATCTTTAAGCCGCTTTTCCTCCTGAAGATATTTGAAAGTCAGTTCGCTCACATACTTCAAGGCACTGAGACGGCCTGCCCGATACTGCTCGCTGACTTTGAGCGTAGAGGTATTGAACTGGTAGTAGGTTAGCTGAGAGTAGCAATGCCTGCTGACAGTTTCAATATATGATTTTGATGACGCATCCATAGCTTTTCTCCTTGCTTTTTATGGAAGTATGACAGAAAATAGCAGAGATGATTGATTGTATGTCAAATTGTCATAAAAAAATATTTTATTAGAAAAAAGCCAAAATCATTCAGGATGCCAAAAAAACCTTTAACCGTTTGGCATCTGCCACGGCGTAACCCTGCATATCGTTATTAAAATACACATAGGTCTCTTTGCCCTTCTTTGTAAAGTCTTTTATAGTTTCTGCCCACTCCTGCAGAGCTTCGTCGCTGTAACTTCCCTGGTAATGGCCTGAAGGGCCATGCAGCCTGATATATACAAAATCACCGGTTGCTTCCAAAAGAGGCTTTTTCTGCCCAAAATCATGCAGGCACAATGCCACTTGGTAGCGAAGAAGCATCTCAATGGTCTCGTCATCGTACCAGCTGTCGTGGCGAAACTCTATCGCAAATCTATATCTTGGAGGCAAAAGCTGAAGAAAGCTCTCCAGCAGCGCAGTATCTTTGTGTAAAGAAGGCGGTAACTGAAAAAGGATGGCGGCTGTCTTTTGACGGATCGGCTTGATCAGATGCAAAAAGAGGTAAAGATCGTCCTTTACATCTTTTAACTTTTTATAATGGGTAATGACCCGCCAGGCCTTGAAAGAAAAAAGAAAATCATCCGGTGATCTTTGGGCCCAGTGTTCTATGGTTTTGGCTTTTGGAAGATGGTAAAAGGTACTGTTCATCTCCACTGTTTTAAAATGCTGCACAAAATATTCAAGCCAGTGGATTTTTGCCAAACCTTCCGGATAGAATGCACCGATCCAGTGGGGATAGTAAAAACCTGAAGTGCCGACATATGCCTTAGCGGGCATAGATCCCCATCAGTTCAGCCTCGTCTATCACATGTCCTCTCATGACCCCAAGCAGTTGCTCTTTGCTGAGGCCCGGATCTAACTCAAGAGGAATATCCAGCGCGTAAAGTTTGATGAAATATCTGTGAGGCCTGTCAGGAGGGCATGGGCCGCCGTATCCTGTTTTGCCAAAATCGTTGATACCCTGTCTGATGCCGTCAGCCAGCAGCGGTGCGTCGGGAACATTTTCCGGCAACCCCTGCAGATCGGAAGGTATGTTGTATGCTACCCAATGCACAAAGATGCCAGAGGGAGCATCCGGATCATCCATGATCAAAGCCAGAGAACGCGTACCCTCCGGTACATTCTCAAAGATCAGAGGGATCGAAATATCACTCCCGTGACAGCCATATTCAAAAGGTATCTGATCGCCATTTTCAAAAGCGGGACTTCGTACAAACATTTTAGATCCTTTCACACCCGGGATTTAACCCAAAAGTGCAATTTGCTTATTAAAAATCATACCTAATTTAGCTGAAACTGATAATGCATCTTAGGCAAAGGGTCAGGGTTTAAAATACACTTTTCATTAAATCATCAATAATAACACCCTCGGCCATTACCTTTGCAATACTTTCTTCAACTCCCCCAAAGACAGCGTATTGATCACGTCATCTTTCTCCAGCCATCCCCGTCTGGCCTGGTAGACTCCGTATTTCATATAGTGCAAAGAGGCTGCATTGTGTGCATCGGTAGATATGGCGAAACGTATACCGGCCTCTTTTGCCCTCTTGGTATAGACATCGTTCAGATCAAGCCGTTTGGGCTGGGCGTTGATCTCCAGAAAACAGCCTCTTTGTTTTACGCCTTCAAAAAGCTGTTTCATATTGACCTTATAGGGCTCTCTTTCGCCTATAAGCCTTCCCGTAGGATGCGCAAGGATATTGAAATAGGGATTGTCCATCGCTTTGAGTATGCGCTGTGTCTGCATCTTTTGGGACAGGTTGAACTTGTCATGTACCGCACCCACCACCAGATCGAGCTCTTTGAGTACGGAGTTCGGCAGTGCCAGAGAACCATCTTCGAGGATATCCACTTCAATACTTTTGAGGATCGTAATACCTTTGAGTGTTTCATTGATCCTGTCTATCTCTTCCATCTCTTCTCTCAGCCTCTTTTCATCCACACCATGCATAATAGCCATATGCTTGGAGTGATCGGTCAGTGCGATATAGGAATATCCCCTGTTCTTGGCAGCTTCTGCCATTTCCTCAATCGTGTTGTGCCCGTCGCTGTAGAGAGTGTGCATATGCAGGTCGCCCCTGATCTCTTCCTCTGTGATCAGCCTGGGGAGCTTGCCTGCTTTGGCAGCCCTGTGTTCCCCCCTGCTCTCACGGAGTTCAGGCTCGATATAGTCCAGGCCTACCGACCTGTACACCTCTTCTTCCGTTGATCCTGCTATCTTTTTTTCTCCTCTGAAAACACCGTATTCATTGACCTTCATCCCCATATCTCTCGCCATGATCCTTACAGCGATATTGTGCGTTTTTGACCCTGTAAAGTAATGCAGTGCAGCACCATAGCTCTCTTTTTCTACACATCGCAGATCCACCTGCAGCTCATTCTTCAGGATCACCGTTGATCTTGTATCTCCCTGGGAAATGATCTCTTTGATATCGGGATATTTCACAAAATAGTCTATGAGAAGTTCCGGATGGGCGGATGTGGCAAGAATATCGAGATCGCCCACTGTCTCTTTTCTTCTTCGGAAACTTCCCGCGACGATGACCTGCAAGGCCCCTTTGAGGTTCTTCAGGTAGGCTTCGAGTGCCTCGGCATAAGGTTCGGCAACAGAGTACATGAAACGTTTTCCCTCTTTTTTTGCCAGAAGCGTACCCTTGAGGATCTTCTTCTCAAGTTTTTCACTGAAGCCTTTGAGCGCACTGATCTGATGTTTCTGGGCAGCCTTTTTCAGCCCGTCCAGTGAAGATATATTTAATTCCCGGTAAAGTACTTTGGCTCTTTTGGGGCCGATCCCCTCTACTTTCAGAAGATCGAGAAGATGGGGAGGGAAAGCGTGTTTGAACCTTTCGAGCTTTGCAAGTTTGCCGGTTTTGATGATCTCGGCTATTTTAAGCGCGATATGTTCACCGATCGTAGGGATCTGGGAGATATCCACACCCTCTTCCAGCATTTTTCTCAGATCCGTACCCAGATTTTCTATGGTACGTGCAGCATTTCTGTAGGCTCTGACCTTGAAGGAATTTTCTCCATTGATCTCCAGCAGATCTGCGAGCTGATTAAAAACAGAAGCGATTTCTACATTCGATATGACCATCCCTCTTTCCCTTGCTAAATACTCAAATATCCGTCTGCATCCAGACTTGTGGCCAACATCACGCTGTTAATATCGAGATGTTCGGTCCAAGTACCGCTTTTCTGATTTTCGCTTTCCAGCCAGAAATCCTCTATGAACTTACATAAGGGTAGATAAGACTCAAGCTCTTTCAGCTGTGATCGCAGCAGGGCATCATTGCTGAAGCATTCTGCATGTTCACTCAGCAGCATTTGCATTTTCTCCACCCCGTGCAAGCCTATGCTCAAACCAAGTTCACGAAATGCCAGACGATACTGTGCCGGGTATTTCAATATATTTGTACGAAGGAACAGCTCGATTCCTCTGAGAGAATGTCTTAAGAATTTGGAAAGCATTTCGCAGAGATGCTCCATCCCGGCCGAAATGATCAGTTGGGTAAGGATGCAGGCATCGCTCAGCAGCCCGCCGATCCCAAGAGGGTCATCCGTATCCCAGCTGATAGATTGGGACATTTGGGACAAACCTGCCAGTTCGGTATCCAGATGCAGTTCATCGGGTATATCGGTATATTTGGAAGCCGTTCTGCCCAGTTCGAGATAGGTGATATACCCATCCAGTGCATCATGCTGCCCCATGGAAGAGACCAGAGGGTAAGAGAGATCTATACTCATCTTCCAAAACATCCGTCTGGCCCCGGCAAGTGTGGTATAGGTAAATCTGTCGTAAGCCGTTTGTGCAAGTTCCAGGGCCCAGCGGTTATATTTCGGATCTCCGGTTGCTTCTGAGACGAGGTTCAACGCATGCATCCATTTGGTCAGATAGTGAAAATACTGTCCGTCCTGTTCCCACTCCAGGCGTTCATCATGAGGTTCATTCTCTTTGCGTTCATTCTGCTTCTTGCCTATCCTCAATCCACCGATCGTGGGATGGGACTCTCCTTGTGCTTCACCAAGGCCGCTGATCCATCCGCTTCGGGCATCGTCACTGCGATGTTTCCCCAGAACATGGTGGACCTGATCGACAAGCTTTAAGGCCTCTTCTTTGTAGCTTTCTTTGCCTGTGCGATGAAAAAGTTCCAGAAAATTACACACGGCAAAAGCATCTGTCCATAAATAGCGAACCGGTGTACACGCTTCCCCTCTTAGGCATGTGCGTTTGGAAAATTCTGTCATGATCGTTTCAATTACACTTAATTTTTTCATGGCCTTCTCCTTGTTAAATCATACACTTTTATTGCTTTTTTTTCCATATGCCTATCTTTTTATTTATAATCCTGCTATACTTGCGAACTTTTCTGCAAGAGAGTATCAAACTCCTTATTTGAGATACATAGCTATCTCCTCTATTTTCCACGGACAATACGTGTGACACAGTTTGGTATCAGCTGCATAAAACAGGGTTTTAAACCTCTTAATACCATTAGATAAAACTAATCGACAAGACGAATACTACACCGACCATTTTAACACAAAGAACTATGTATGAAATTTACAGATTTTAACTTAAAACCAGAGATACAAGCCGCAGTAGAAGAAGCAGGCTTTAGAGAACCAAGCCCTGTACAAAAAGATGCTATCCCACTTGTTCTCGAGGGCCATGATATGATCGCACAGGCACAGACAGGTACAGGAAAAACCGCAGCATTCGGTCTGCCTATGATGAGTATGATGAAAGGCGACGGCTCAGTCGAGGGGCTCGTCATTGTTCCTACACGTGAACTTGCGATGCAGGTAAGTGATGAACTTTTCCGTTTCGGTAAGGGTGCAGGACTTAAGACAGCTACTGTTTACGGCGGCACAGCCTATGGAAAACAGATAGACCGTATCAAGCAGGCTTCCATCGTTGTGGCAACACCGGGTAGACTTCAAGACCTGCTACAGAGCGGAAAGATCAAGATCAACCCACAATTTGTTGTACTGGATGAAGCAGATGAGATGCTTGATATGGGTTTCCTCGATGAGATCAAGAACATCTTTACTTTCCTTCCTAAAGAGCGCCAGACACTGATGTTCTCTGCAACCATGCCCAATGCCATCAGAAAACTGGCAGAGCAGATCCTTAAAAACCCTAAAACCGTTTCCATTACCAAATCTGAGACGACCAACACTAAAATTACTCAGCTCTACTATGTGGTGCAGGAACGTGAACGTGATGATGCACTGGTAAGACTCATTGACTACAAGAATCCGCAAAAGTGTATTATCTTCTGTCGCATGAAAAAAGAGGTGGACAGACTGGTTGCCCACATGACGGCACAGGGGTTCAAGGTTTCGGGTCTTCATGGAGATATGGAACAGAAACAAAGAGAGGTCACCATTAGAGCATTCAAACAAGGCGGTATCGATATCTTCATTGCTACAGATGTTGCTGCCCGTGGATTGGATGTCAATGATGTGACACACGTTTTCAACTACCACATCCCTTTTGACTCAGAGTCTTATGTCCACCGTATCGGTCGTACAGGCCGTGGCGGGAAAAGCGGTGAGGCTATCACTTTGGTAAGCCCCAATGAGCTCAGGACCATTAAGCGCATTGAGAAAGATGTAGGAACAAAGATGACCACACAGGTCATTCCTACACGTATGGAAGTGCAGAACAACCGTAATGATGAGCTTATTGCTAACATCGCTCAAACACAGATCACTGATAAGGCCATAGAGTTGGTCAAAACACTGCAGCATGATCTTGACATCGTAACGATCGCTCACCTGTTGGCTTCCATGGTACAGAGTGATATCTCGGTCAAAGGGAAAGACAATATCGGCCTTGGTCTTGAAGAGATAGAACTTCTCATTGAACGTGCGATGCAGAATCGTGGTGGCGGAGGAGGCGGTCGTAACCGTGGGCGCGGTAATTACCGTGGTGGGAACAGACGCAGAAGCGGTGGCGGAGAGCGCAGCGGGAGGCATGGCCGTAACGGACGAAGCAGCCGTAACGGCGGTGGACGCAACTAAGGCCTGATCAGCTTTAGTTTTTCTGCTCTGCTCATCTTTTTTTTGATCTCATATTCTCGTTTGGAGGCGGAACTTCTGTCGGGGTATGTTTCACTGTAGACTAATGTAACGGGTCTTCTTACCCGGGTATATTTTGCCCCTTTATCAGAACTGTTGTGTTCTTCAATACGGCGTTCCAGTTCAGTAGCAATTCCTGTATACAATGTGCCGTCAGCACACTGGACCATATAGACATAGTAGATATCTTATTCCTTAACAGGCTAAACAAAAAAAGTTATTCTTTCTCCAGATCATACATTTTAAAATAATCACGTGTCGTTGCCTGAGAAATAAACAGCTTGTCTGAATACTTTGTGAATTTTGCATAACATTTCATCGTCTTCAGTCCATGAAACGTATAGGAATAGAGTGTCACCTCTGATTGTCTAAGACCTATCGTTTCATAATCAGATACTTTAATGTAATACTCACCCATCATTCTAAGAATTTTGTAATAGCTTTCATTTTTGAAAGTATAACATTTTTCATGAAGGAATCGACCTTTTCTGCATTCTTCTTTCTTTTGACGCAAAAGTCTGTTCTCGTTCAGCTGATTCCAGATTCTCTGTTTTTCAGATAAAAGATTTTTTTCATCTACTTTAAAATTTAGGCTTCCCATATTCGGCTCCTATATTATTGCGACTATCACCAATCTATCAAAAGAGTGTTACCAGAATGTTACCTCATAGGAATATCTTAAAAATAACCTATGTACCAGCCAATTTTAGCTAGAATGTTCTTTATAAATTTACGCTAAAGTAAATCCAAAACTCATTTGTTAAGGAAACCCTACACTATGTCAAACTCATGCAAAAAAGCCTATATCACAACCCCGATCTATTATGTTAACGACATCGCCCACATCGGCCATGCCTATACAACCATCATTGCAGATACGGTTGCACGTTATTCACGTATGTCAGGACTGGATACATTCTTTCTTACAGGAACCGATGAACACGGACAGAAAATAGAAGAATCAGCAAAGATTCGAGGCAAAAGTGCCCAGGAATATGCCGATGAGATCTCTGCAACCTTTAAAAACCTTTGGGATGATTTTGGTATTTCTTATGATAAATTCATCAGAACAACCGATGCGGAACATATCAAAGGCGTACAAAAAGCTTTTGGTGTCATGTATGATAACGGAGATATATATAAGGATGTCTATAAAGGACACTACTGTATCTCCTGTGAAACATTTTTTCCGGAGTCTCAGCTGGTGGACGGCGAATTTTGTCCCGAATGCGGAAAGCCTACAACCATTGTGGAAGAAGAGAGTTATTTCTTCAGACTCTCTGCCTATGAAGAAAAACTGCTTGCATGGTATGATGAAAATCCCGATTGTATCTTGCCAAAAAGCAAAAGAAATGAGGTGATCCGTTTTGTTGAAGGCGGACTGGATGACCTTTCCATCACACGTACAAGTTTTGACTGGGGTGTCAAACTTCCGGAAAATCTGGGTGATCCTAAGCACGTTATGTATGTATGGCTTGATGCACTGATGAACTATATCACTGCGCTTGGTTACGGTACAGATGAAGCCAACATGGACTTCTGGCCGGCACGTGTACACCTTATAGGAAAAGATATCTTGCGTTTCCATGCCATTTACTGGCCTGCATTTCTCATGAGCCTGGGTCTGCCGATGCCCAAGCACATTGCAGCTCATGGTTGGTGGACGCGCGACGGGGAGAAGATGAGCAAGTCCAAAGGCAATGTCGTCAACCCCAGAGAAGTAGCAGATGCTTACGGTCTTGATAATTTCCGTTATTTTATGCTGCGTGAAGTACCCTTTGGCGGGGACGGTGACTTTTCCCAGAAGGCACTCATAGACCGCATTAACTCTGACCTGGGGAATGACCTTGGTAACCTGCTGAACCGTCTTATAGGTATGAGCGGCAAATACTTTGAAGGTAAAGTCGACTCTGCAAATGTAGCAAAGTATTATCAGGCAGAACTCGACGAAGTACATGCTTCGCTTGACAAACTCGAACCGCTTCTCTTTGATATGCAGATCCACAAATATCTTGAAGAGCTTTGGAGACCGCTTACCGTAGCAAATAAAGCCATAGACAAATACCAGCCCTGGACACTCATGAAAGAAGGCAAAGAGGAAGAAGCCATGGCACTTAACGGACTCATCGCTGCGATACTCGGGAAAGTGTCTGTGATGCTCTACCCTGTGATGCCCGAGGTCTGCACAAAGATCTCAGAGGCACTCTCTTTCACCATAGACAATGCAAGCTGGAATGCTCTGTTCAAAGAGAGAAAAAATCTTGATACTTTTATCATAGAGAAGATCCCGCCGCTTTTCCCCCGCATTGAAGAGCCGCTGCTTGAACAGGCAGAACCGGAAGATATTAAAACCGAACCTAAAACAAAGGTGGCTGAGCCTGCCAAAGCCAAAGAAGAAGGTATTGCCCTCATCGGCATAGACCAGTTCTTCCAGACTTCCCTCAAAGTAGGTACGGTCGTAAAAGCTGAAGAGATACCAAAAAGCAAGAAACTTCTTTTACTCCAGGTAGATATAGGCGAAGAGAACCCTAGACAGGTCGTTGCAGGGATCAAAAAGTGGTACTCGGCCAATGAGATGCTGGGCACACAGGTATGTGTCGTTGCCAACCTCAAACCGGCTAAACTCATGGGACTTAAAAGTGAAGGCATGCTCCTGGCTGCCAAAGATGAGAACGGTCTTTGTATGATCCGTCCCGAGAAGCCAAAAACTCCGGGAACGCCTATAAGCTGATGAAAATAGAAGATATCCTGAACCTCACAGAGGGAACACTCACCAACACGCCTAAGGTACAGGCCATAGAGGCAGCTACGGTCTACCCTTCCAAAGTGGATCACGGTGATCTTTTTTTCTCCTCAAACCAGGAGGAGATAGACAAAGCCGTAGAGAACGGTGCCTATGCCATTGTCTATGATGATGAAAGCATTGTCAGAAAAGATGATGAGATCGCATGGATCAAAGTAAGCGATATTCAACTTGCAGCTTTTAAACTCATCCGTTATGTCATTATCAAAAAAGATGCAAAATTCTTTTTACTCTCCAATCATGAGATGACTTTTTTAAAGATGATACTCACACATAAAACCAACATTGCTTTTATTGCCAATGACTGGCGTAAAGCATTTGAACAGATACTCAACTCTGACGATGCACTGTTTGTAGGAACAGACAAAGCGCTTATGCATCTCATTAAACCTGATGTTCCTAAACTTAATCAGGATGTAGACGGCTACGCTGTATCCGATACACTTTTTAGAACCACATTTAAAGTAGGCGGGTATGTGTATCAGGAGAAAGAGCTTATTCCTTTTCATTTGGAATATCTCTTGAGAGTAGTTGATTTTTGTGAGACGCAAGAGCTTCCTTACAATCTTGACCGCATCAAGTACACGAAACACTTTATGCCTGTATTTATAGACCTGAAACTCAAAAGTACCAGACCAAGCAACTCTGACAGGGTTGCAATCTTTACGGACAACCTCTCAGACATCACCAAAGCAAGAGAGTATGTCATGCGAAGCAATATGTGGGTAAAGAGCATCGTCCTTACGCCACCCAAGACCAAAGTGCCCGGGATAGACCATCCCCACTGGTTTGAAAGTGAAGAGGAAATTAGAGAGATACTCAAAAGCGTCCACTTCAACTACGCTTTCATCTATAATGCAGATAAGAGCATTTTAAATACGATCCGGGAAGAGTATAGTCTGTTTTAATCTATTTTCATGGTGGGCAATTGTCCACCCTGCACTTTTTTAACAATGATCATATTTTTTCCGTTGTCCCCTACAAATTCACAACCATACATTTCAGATAACACTTTAAAGGTCTGCGGTCTGAAAAAGACGATGTGTGTCGGGTCCTGGTGGTAATACCACTTTTTAAAAGCCTCTTTATCATTGGGATGGAACTGTGTCTGAAGTGCCAGGTAGCCCCCCTCTTCCAATCGTTCCAACAGACTTTCAAATACGACTTTGGGTTGATGTAGGTGCTCAAAAACCTCCGTACTTAGAATAAGTTCATATTTTTTACTATCATACAGTGTATCCGGATGGTATATAGGATCATAGTACGCACACTCTATCCCCCTCTCCTCTGTTAGAGATGCAAGAAGCGTACTTCTGCCACAACCAAAATCAAGTGCACTCTTAGGTGCTCCGACCAATGGAAGAACATAGTCCAAAAAACGCTCAAAATAGGCTCTGTACCCCGGATGATCCTCATCATTCTCATGCAGATCATAACGGGTTTTCTGCGCTTCAATATTTTGATAGCATTCCGGAGACTTGAAGATAAATTCGCAGGATTTACAGTGATAGTAGGTGATGCCTGTTTTTTCATGCATGAATGAGTCTGTGTGTTGGTTGCAGATATGACAGTTCAAGCTTTATCCTTTAATGAGTGTTATGTTACTATTATCTCTATTAATACAAGGATGCATTTACGATGAAACGAAGAGATTTTCTAACATCAACAGCACTTGGTGCCTCTGCATTGGCCCTTGGCGGATGCCACAGGGCTGTAGGTGAAACAAGCACAGGTTCCGTCAACATCAACAGGGGTAAAAAAGTTACCCTTAAACTGGCCACATCATGGCCTGCCCACTTCCCTATTATGGGAACCGGGGTCGATACTTTTGCTAAACGCTGTTCTGAACTTAGCGGCGGAACACTGGAGATCAAGGTCTTTGCCAAGAACATTCTTGTACCTGCCCTGCAGGTCTTTGATGCAACCTCTGCCGCACAGATAGATGCTTTTCATTCAGGCGTTTACTATTGGAAAGGAAAGAACCCTGCCTTTAGCATCTTTGGCGGGATGCCTCTGGGGCTGACCAGTGAAGAGATGATCACATGGTTCAAATTTGCAGGAGGTTATGATCTTTGGCGTGAAATGTACGGCAAATACAATCTCTACCCTCTCATAGGCGGTACTACCGGACCTCAGATGGGGGGATGGTTCAAAAAAGAGATCAAATCCCTGGCTGATCTTAAAGGGCTTAAGATGCGTATCCCCGGGCTTGGCGGTGAAGTGATGAAAAAACTGGGTGTCAACCCTATCCTGCTTCCTGCCGGAGAGATATACACTTCTCTTGAACGCGGTACCATAGACGCTACAGAATGGGTAGGGCCTGCACTTGACAGTATGATGGGGTTTGCCAAAGCCGCCCCTTACTACTATAAAGGTTGGCATGAACCCGGTTCAATTTTAGAGCTCACCTTCAATAAAGCACGATGGGAAAGACTCAGTCCTGAGCATCAAGCTATCATCACCGCAGCCAGTGGAGAGATGACTTCCAATATGCTTCAGGAATTCCGTTATAAAAATGCTGTGGCACTGCAAAAACTTTCAAAAAGTGTACAGATTAAAACCTTTCCTGAAGAAATGATGCATGCCGCTAAAAAAGCACTTGCGGAGATATTGGCGGATGAAAGTAGTAAAAGCAGTGATTTTAAACGTGTGTTGAAAAGCT
>JANTHR010000050.1 GCA_024762315.1 Sulfurovum sp. | reverse complement strand
CTTTCAGAGCTATCTTGAAGCCTATGGGTCTTCTTACTCGTGACTCCAGAGTGGTTGAGCGTAAGAAACCAGGTAAGAAAAAAGCGAGAAGATCTCCGCAGTTCTCAAAAAGATAGTCGGTACTTTCCGCACTCTCTTCTGTTCAGGCCCTTTGGGGTTTGGCAGAAACTCCTTCTATCTATTCCCCTTTCTATTCAAATTCAATTTAAAAATATGTTAGTATACGAACTTCTTTTTACTTTTTTAGAAAAAAGTAAACAAAAAAGCGTCACTTCGCAAGCGTGCTGACGATACTACAGCGTGTTTGCTACGCAAAATATGCACGCTTTCGTATCGGCACGCCCAGTGCTCAGTGACAAAGTTGTTATGCAGTATGTATTTTATGAGGAGAGACTATGACCATATGGAAATATGAAGAGCGTAAGGATACGCATCGTTTGGTGAAGATATACAAAGAGGATCACGGTGAGGATGAGTATATGGGTGATCTGGATGAAGAGAGTATCAAGAAGATGATACTTGAGATCAAGCCTGATATCAATATCGTTCAGGCTTATGGCACACTGGCGTATTTTGGGATGCTGCCTTTGTTGGTGATCCTGAAGAAACAGTAAAATTAATTTTAAGGCAGAGGTAATAGTACCCAGGAAAATACCCGGGTGTAGTTTTTTAGTGGTGTGATTTAACGATCAGCACTGTCATTTTAAGATTTATCCATGCAAATTGGATAATCTGCCAAATAATACAGTTTCTTAAAAAAAGTGTAAATTTCCCCGGTACCGGGGTATAGTCGCTCTGTCCGTATTGCTCAATATGTCTCATTGATTCTCCTTTAATTGTAATAATATTTTTTGTTTATTCAGGGATCAGTGTCCAGCCCGGCTTAAGCTTGGCTTTCCAGATAAATCCATAGTGAAGCAATAGCTTAACCCAGTGACCCGCCAAACCGATAGTTCCAAAGGTTCCGTTGAGGTCTCTTCCGTACTCATATTTCTTATAGTCCGGAACTACAGGATACATTGTCATGGAAACAGCTGTACCGTTTAGAAGGCCTTTTCCTGTACTCGCGACACAGGCTGCACCCATTTCTGACATAGATGCTGTGTGGATAGGTTTGTCTGCTACCCCTTTGATCATATCACAGATAGAAGCCGCAACCGCTTTGCCCATCATGGCACTTGGCATACCTGTACGCGGAGGCGTAGGGTTGATAGGTGTTCCGTTTGGAGAACTCATAGGTTTAGAGATAAAGTGTGGTGGTGCAAAGGCGATACCTACGGCAAAGATATTGTCATAAGTTGGATTTTGCAGTGTACTTGGCCAGTCATTTGGTGACCAGTTCTCAAATCCTCTCGCGCCGCTTTCATAGTCTGCATCGACTTTCATCATGCCGTTTGGTGCAAAAATTACATCAGTCATATCTGAACCGTCTTTAGCATATGCTTTCATTCCGACACCGGCAAATGGAGGGATGAGCATGGCAAAGTCATAATCTTCTTCATGCATATTCCCGTCAAGTGTTTCGTAGTGTACTTTATCTGCTTCTACTTTATTGACATGGGCACGCTTGATCCATCTCAAGCCTCTTTCAACATAGAGAGATTCGGCAAAAACTTTACCGCTGGTTACATAACCGCCGGCTTTAATATGCATTCCGCCCACACCAAAGTCACCCAGTTCATATTCATTGGAGATATAGGTAATGGTAGCTTTGTCTCTTACTCCCTCTTGTTTGAGGTAGTGGTCAACGTTGAAGATATATTCAAATGCCGCCCCCTGACAGGTACACATACCGTGTCCTGTACCTATGAGGAAACGTTTCTCTTCCCCTGCTTTCATTTTTTCTACAACTGCTTTGAGTTCCAGAGAAGCATGAATCGCATGATCAGCAGTACATACCGATACGGTGTGTTCGCCTACATCTCCTTTTCCATTTCCAAGTCCAGGAGTTGCATCAAAGTTCAGTTTCGGACCGGTGGCATTGATGAGGTAGTCATAGGTCAGTTCTTCTGTCTGCCCTTCTTTTCCCTGCCCTGTGTATTCAACAGTAATAAATGGTGTATCATCTTCTATTTTCCCTTCAGGGTGTATCGAGACGGCTTTTGCCTGTCTGTAGTCAATGCCTGCTTTTTCGTAGACAGGTGCAAGAGGGAATGTCACATCTTCTTTTGACATTTCTCCTACCCCTACAAAAATATTGGAGGGAATCCAGTTCCATAGAGAATTTGGAGTAACGACCACAACTTCGTGTTCGTTCCCCAGCCATTTTTTTGCAAATGAAGCAGCGGTATGTCCGGAGACTCCACCACCCATGATAATTAATCGTGCCATAGCTTTCCTTCTTGTTAAAATAATTGTTCTATTAATTCTAGGGTAAGAATATTTAAATATAAGTTAATTTTTATAATTTAACTTAATTTATTAAGAATACTTATTAAGTAAATTATTACAAACTATAACTACAGTTTTATATTTGGATATATGTTGAATAAAAATCAATTGAACTGATGAATATAGGAGTATTTTTATCTGCTTTGATGGTTAGAGCTCTTTATAGTTAAACTATGATAAAATCTACATTTAATACACTACAAAGGGATCGTTGAAGAACAATGGGCATCAAATATATTCGTATTTTATTGCTGTTATGTATGGTTATGGTGCCAAACCATGCCATGGTCTGGAACAGTCCGCATGACAGTAAAAAAGTAAAAACAGATACGCTTTTTTCTTCTTTTTCCCTCCCGCCCAAAAGACTCGATCCTGTCGTATCATACTCTTCGAATGAATGGGCGATCATCGGTCAGGTTTATGAGCCGCCTTTGCAATACAACTATCTTAAACGACCCTATGAACTCGAACCGCTAACACTGACAGAAATGCCAACTATCCGTTATCTGGACAAAGAAGGGAATACGGTTGATGAACATTCGGATAAAGTGATGTTCTCTGAATATAGATTGGATCTGAGAAAGGATATCAAGTACCAGAATCATCCCTGTTTTGTGAAAGATGCAGAGGGAAGGCTACTCTATGGTGCATTAAGTTATGAACAGCTTAAATCTGTTGATTCGCTGGATGACCTGAAGCAAACGGCAACACGGCATCTGGTCGCAGCAGATTACGCCTATGCGATCAAGCGGATGGCAGTAAGGCAGAATCACTCACCTATTCTGGACAGCATGCAAGCGTATATTAAGGGGCTACAGGAGTTTTCTGCCAAGATCACCCCAATTGCAAAAGAGAAAAAAAAGAAGGGTCAGATCTTAGACCTGCGTCCCTATGGGATTGATGGCGTGAAAGTGATAGATAGCTATACGCTTGTTATTACAATAAAGGGGCGGTATCCACAGTTTCTCTATTGGCTCAGTATGAATTTTTTTGCTCCCATTCCCTGGGAAGCGGACCTGTTCTATCAGCAGCCCGGCCTGATAGCAAAAAATTTAACGCTCAATTGGTTTCCGGTCGGAACGGGTGCTTATTATTTAGCCCAGAATAATCCGAACAGACAGATGAGACTGCTTGCAAATCCAAATTATCATGATGAGCGTTATCCCTCTTTGAGTAAAGCGGAGCAAAAAAAATCCAATATTCCCGAAGCGCTGCTTAAGGACAGTGGGCTGAAACTGCCTTTTATCAAAGAGATCGTTTATGCTTTGGAAAAAGAGAATATCCCTTTATGGAATAAATTTCTGCAGGGATATTATGATGCATCAGGTATAAGCTCTGAAGCCTTTGACCAGGCAGTGCAGATATCTTCAAGCGGTACAATGGGGCTAAGTGATGAAATGAAGGCAAAAGGGATCGAACTCAAGGGCTCCGTGGAACCTTCTATCTTCTATCTGGCGTTCAACATGGTCGACCCGGTCGTGGGAGGCTACTCGGAATCCGCCAGGAAACTGCGTCAAGCCATCAGTATCGCACAGAATCAGGAAGAGTATATTTCCATCTTTACCAATGAACGGGGGATCGCCGCACAAGGGCCTATTCCCCCGGGTATTTTCGGGTATGAAGAGGGAGAGGGGGGAACCAATAAAATAGTTTATGACTGGGTCGATGGCAAACGGGTGAGAAAACCTTTGGAAGTTGCCAAAAAGCTGTTGGCAGAAGCAGGCTATCCCAACGGGATCTCTGAAAAAACAGGAAAACCCTTAAAACTGTACTATGATACGACAGCCACGGGACCTGATGACAGGGCTTTAATGGATTGGAGACGAAAACAGTTCGATAAACTGGGTATTCAGCTGGTGATCCGTGCCACAGATTATAACCGTTTCCAGGATAAGGTAAGAAAAGGAAAAGCACAACTTTTCTCCTGGGGCTGGAACGCAGATTATCCTGACCCTGAAAACTTTCTCTTTCTATTATATGGGGGAAATGCAGCAGTTGATACGAACGGTGCGGGCATCAACAGTTCCAACTATAAGAACCCGGAGTTCGACAGGCTTTTCAATATGATGAAGACCATGAAGAACACACCTGAAAGAATGCAAATTATCAAAAAGATGCTAAAGATAGTCAGGGAGGATGCTCCCTGGATATGGGGAGTGCACCCTAGGTCTTTGGCACTTTCCCATCAGTGGTACCGCAATGTCCTGCCTCATGCGATGGCAAACAATACGCTGAAATATAAACGGATCGATGCCAAGTTAAGGGTCAAAAAGCAGCAAGCATGGAACCAACCGGTTATTTCACCCCTTATTTTATTGGCTTTGTTTGTATGCTTGGCAGCGTTACTTCTTTATCGTGTATATCTGAACCGCCAACGATCCGTTATAATTCGGGAGGAGCGTTAAATGTTTGCCTATATCATCAGAAGAATACTGTATGCCATACCGATCCTGATCGGTGTCAATCTTATAACCTTTATGCTTTTTTTCATGGTAAACAGCCCTGATGATATGGCAAGAGCCCAACTGGGAGCGAAACAGGTCACGCCCGAACTGATCGCGTCATGGAAAGAGGAGAAGGGTTATGATAAACCGCTTTTTGTGAATCATCATGCAGAAGGTATTGCAACAGTGACCGATACACTTTTCGTTCAGGAGTCACTGAAGCTCTTTCGTTTTGATTTTGGTTTTTCCGATGCGAACCGTGACATCGGTTCTGATATTAAAGAGAGGATGTGGCCCAGTCTGGCAATAGCACTGCCTACATTTTTGATCGCACTGGTCACCAATATCTCTCTGGCATTGCTGCTTGTTCTTTTTAGGGGCTCGGCTTTGGATACCGGCATGATGGTCGTAGCGGTGATGATCATGTCTATCTCCGGGCTTTTCTACATTATAGCCGGGCAGGTTATTTTTTCCAAGATGTGGCATTGGGTACCTATTTCGGGCTATGAGGATGGATGGGGCAGTATTAAATTTATTATTTTACCTGTGATGATCGGTGTTTTTGCGGGGATGGGGGCAGGTGTGCGTTGGTACAGAAGTATATTTTTAGAACAGATCAACCAGGATTACGTCCGTACGGCAAGAGCCAAAGGGCTGAGTGAGCTCAAAGTACTTTTCGGGCATGTTTTACGAAACGGGATGCTGCCTATTTTAACAGGTGTGGTGGTGATCATCCCTTCTCTTTTTATGGGCAGTCTTATCATGGAATCATTTTTTGGGATCCCTGGACTTGGGTCTTATACCATCGATGCGATCAATGCGCAGGATTTTGCTATTGTCAAAGCGATGGTATTTTTGGGTTCGGTACTTTATATTGTCGGGTTGATCCTTACAGATATCTCCTATACACTGTTTGATCCGAGGGTAAAGCTATGAGTATCGTGCTGCTTTGGACAGATATTTTGGTCTGGCTTTTGGTCATTGTACTGTTGGTATGGGGTCGGGTCATCTCCCGTTCTCCCCAGGTTAAAAAACAGTGGCATACCATTTTTAAGTCGAGCATTGCTATGGCTTCAGCTATTATTCTGCTGTTTTACCTTCTGTTTACACTGCTTGATTCCGTGCATCTGCGTTTTGCTGCCCACTCTACAGCATCTAATGGACAAACAGTACAGTATAAAGGAGATACGGTAAGCCTGCTTGATCTGATCTTTACGCATAATCTGAAAAGCACAGAGCGAACCTATTCCGCACCTTTTGCCACGCATGAGTACAGCAAGTCTGTCGTTGTAGATGATAAAGGAGTGACCAGACAAGCGTATCTGCCGTTAAAACATGTGTCCCGGAATGATGACTTGCTTGTAAAATCTTTTTATGCGGTTTTATTGGGAATACTTATAGGCAGCTTGATCATTGTACTCCATCTTTTTTGGCAAAGCAGCGGTAACTTTAGAGAACTATTTTGGAGAAACTGGAAAGCAGAGAGTACTTTGCCCTGGCGAACCGCCTACCTGACGATCATTATTCTGGCCGTACTGCTTACCTGGCTCTATATGCTCAGTTTTGACTACCATGTGCTGGGTACCGATAAAGTAGGGGGAGATGTTCTTTACCAAAGCTTTAAAAGTATCCGTACAGGCGTGCTTATCGGCATACTCACGACATTGATCATGTTGCCGGTAGCCATATTGCTGGGGGTGAGTGCCGGCTTGTTCGGTGGCTGGGTAGATGATGCGATACAGTATCTCTATACCACGCTAAGCTCGATTCCCGGAGTCTTGCTTATTGCTGCAGGCGTGCTCTCCATGCAGGTCATGATGGATGCGCATCCCGGATGGTTTGAAACGACTCTGGAGCGCTCCGACCTTCGCTTGCTGTTTTTGATCATGATACTGGGGATCACATCCTGGACAGGACTTTGCAGGATGCTTCGTGCAGAGACCCTGAGAATTTCACAAATGGAGTTTGTCACCGCAGCCAAAGCCTTTGGTGTAGGTAAATTTATGATCATCCTTCGCCATATCGTTCCTAACCTTATGCATATTATTCTGATTTCGGTTGTACTTGATTTTTCCGGACTGGTATTGGCAGAGGCGGTACTTTCCTATGTAGGTGTAGGGGTGGATCCGACCATGTACAGCTGGGGGAATATGATCAACCAGGCACGCCTTGAAATGGCAAGAGATCCGATGGTATGGTGGTCACTCTTTTCTGCATTCGTGTTCATGTTCATTCTGGTGCTTGCGGCCAATCTTCTTTCAGACCGCGTTCAGACGGTTTTAGATCCAAGGAACAGATGATGGGCAGCATACTGACTGTGGAGAACCTGAGTCTGGCCATAGGCAAAGAGAAGCTTCTGAAATCTGTGAGTTTTAAGATCAAAAAAGGTGAGATATTTGCACTGGTAGGAGAATCTGGAAGCGGAAAGTCCTTGACCTCTTTGACTATTATGCGACTGCTTCCTGATGTGATATCGGTAAGTTCAGGGGATATTAAACTCAAAAACAGGTCATTATTCGTTTTGCCTGAATATCAAATGCAAAAGGTACGCGGTAAATCTATCGCCATGATCTTTCAGGAGCCGATGAGTGCCTTAAATCCTGTAATGACCGTTGGTGAGCAGGTAGCAGAAGTGATCAAGATCCATTTAGGGTTAAAAAAAGATGCCATTAAAAAGAAGGCCATCTCTCTTTTTGACGAAGTAGCATTGAAGGATCCCCAAGAGAGATATCATTGGTATCCGCACCAACTCTCTGGCGGACAGAAGCAGAGAGTGATGATCGCTATTGCATTGGCGTGCGAGCCTGATCTTCTGATCGCTGATGAACCGACAACAGCACTGGATGTGACCATACAGGCGCAGGTATTGAAGTTACTCAAAAAGATACAGGCAGAACGAAATCTCTCCATACTTTTCATTACCCATGATATGGCAGTCGTCTCACAAATGGCGGATCGCATAGCAGTGATGCGCTATGGAGAGATAGTGGAGCAGGCAGTGTGTCAGGCATTTTTTAATGCTCCCCAGCATCCCTATACAAAAAAGCTGCTAAAAGATGCAGCGAAGACAAAAGAGGAGAGAGAAACAAAACAGCAGTCAGACAGATTGCTTGAAGTGGAGAATTTAAAAGTCTATTTCCCCATTAAAAAAGGTTTCTTTCAGCGAACGGTCGGTTATGTCAAAGCGGTTGACGGTGTGACACTTTCCATTCCAAAAGGCAAAACACTTGCCCTGGTAGGTGAGTCTGGAAGCGGAAAAAGCACCATAGGGCGGGCAATACTCTCTTTGGTGCCTATTGCGGACGGAACAGTAAGGTTCGGGAGACAAAACCTTGCCGGCTTGGACCAGACAGCGTTAAAACCCTATCGGCGTAAAATACAGGTCGTCTTTCAAGACCCTTTCTCTGCATTGAATCCCCGTATGACCATTGGGGATATTATCCGTGAGGGGATGATCAGTCTGGGTGTCGGTCCCAAAGAGAAAACTTTGCAGGATGAATATATAAGGGAACTTCTTCTGAAGGTCGAGCTAAAGGAGGAATATGTCCATCGCTATCCCCATGAATTCTCGGGAGGACAACGGCAGAGAATAGGTATTGCCCGGGCTCTGGCAGTGAAGCCGGAACTGATCATCTGTGATGAACCTACTTCGGCACTGGATGTCTCTGTGCGTTCACAAATCCTTGAACTGCTTAGAAAACTGCAGCAGGAGTCAGGGGTATCCTACCTTTTTATTACCCATGATCTCTCTATTGTTCCTGCTATTGCCGATGAGGTGGCAGTGATGAAAGAAGGAAAAATAGTGGAACAGGGGCCTGTCATGCAGGTTATGGAAAATCCACAGCATGCCTATACCCAGGTATTGTTAGAATCTGCACCGAAACTGCCATACACAATACAAAAGAGGAAAAAATGATTATACTGTTTGATCTTGACGGTACACTGATCGATTCAACGGAAGCCATACTGGAGAGTTTTCATGTGGCCTTTAAAACATTTAATGATGCTGTGCCGGATGAGGCATTGATCAAAGCAGAGATAGGACATCCTCTGGATCACATGTTTTTGACACTGGGTGTCACTGAAGAGAAAGTATGGGAGTATGTACATGCCTATAAAATGCATTACAGAAAGATTTCTTGTGCCAAGACTATATTGTTGCCTCATGCACGTGAAGCAGTTGCGCTGGCAAGCAGGCATGCAACCTTGGGTGTTGTGACGACCAAGACGGCAAAATACTCCATAGAACTCTTGGAGCATATGGGTTTAATGCACTATTTTGAAGTGCTTGTAGGCAGAGAAGATGTAGAATATCCTAAACCGCATCCCGAACCTATCCAAAAAGCACTTGCAAAGTTACCATGCGTTACAGATAATATCTGGATGATAGGAGATACCTGTATGGATATGCTCTGTGCCAGGGATGCAAATGTCTTCGGAGTCGGTGTTGCATGCGGGTATGGCAATAGGGAAAGGCTCTCAGAATGCAGTGATCATATCTATCAAAATGCATTTGAGGCAGTTACATTCATAACAAACAGATAGTATAGAGCCAAAAATATGATAATTTCAACATGCTTTAAGAGTGTGGACATTACAATAGCCTCATGACTGACTAGAACTTACAACAATAGGTTCTAATATTATAGAGGAGCAAACATGGTAGAAATTAGATGGCACTCGCGTGCAGGTCAAGGTGCCGTAACCGGTGCCAAAGGTTTAGGAACTGTCGTAGCAACGACAGGTAAGCAAGTACAGGCGTATGCACTTTACGGTTCTGCAAAACGTGGAGCTGCTATGAATGCCTATAACAGAATCGATGATGAACCTATTACAAACCAGGAAACAAAAATGTATCCTGACTATGTGTTCGTTATTGACCCTGCGTTGGCATTTTCGGATGACATCACTAAAAATGATAAGCCGGATACACAATATATTATTACAACACACCTTTCAAAAGAAGATCTGATAGCTCAAATTCCTGCACTGCAGGACAAAGCAGACAGAGTACATGTAGTTGACTGTATGCAGATATCACTCGATACGATTGGTAGAGCAATGCCGAATACGCCGATCTTGGGTGCATTTATGAAGATCTCAAAAATGTATGATTTGGATTTTTTCCTGGAAAATATGAAAAAAGTTCTTTCAAAGTTCCCACAAAAGATAATTGATGCTAATATGGAAGCGATCACAAGAGCTTACAATGAAGTTAAGTAAGAAGGAGACAAGATGAGTATGACAGGTTCAGTACCGGGAACAGACAATAGAGGAATAAGAGAATTAGGTGCAGAAGAAAAAGTAGGGTGGGATCAGGTACAGCAAGGTGTTGTACTGCCTTCGTTTGAAGGTGATGCCGCAGATATAGCGCACCAGAAGGCAGAAGAGAGACACTATGCGGATTTTAACTCTTACACGGCAACAGTAGCATCGTGGAGAGTGCTTAAACCGGTTTACAACAGAGATATCTGTATTGACTGCCAAAACTGTTGGGTATGGTGTCCGGATACATCGATCATTTCAAGGGACAAACAAATGTTGGGGATCGATTATGATCATTGTAAAGGATGTGGAGTATGTGTAGAAGTGTGCCCTACGAATCCAAAATCATTGCTTATGTTCAATGAAGCAGAAGAGAATGAGGAGGCACTTTCTGAGTGGCCACAAAAAGAAAAGAAAGCGAAATAGGTAAAGGATAGTTATATGGCAAAAGAATTTGAATTAAATGAAGTAGAGGTATGGGATGGTAACTATGCTGCCTCCCAGGCACTGAGACAAGCTCAGATCGATGTGGTTGCAGCCTATCCTATTACCCCTTCAACGCCTATCGTTGAAGGATATGGAGCGTATGTAGCAAATGGCTATGTCGACGGTGAATTTGTGATGGTTGAGTCTGAGCATGCGGCAATGTCAGGGTGTGTAGGTGCGGCGGCTGCTGGCGGCCGTGTTGCAACGGCGACTTCTTCACAGGGGTTTGCATTGATGACAGAGGTTCTTTACCAAGCATCAGGAATGAGGCTGCCTATCGTACTGACTGTAGTCAATAGAGCATTGGCTTCTCCACTGAATGTGCGGGGTGACCACTCAGATATGTATCTGGGGCGTGATTCGGGCTGGATACAAATTGATGCATTCAATGCACAGGAAGCCTATGACCTTCCACTGTGTGCATTTAGAATTGGGGAACACCTAGATGTAAGGCTTCCGGTCATGGTTCATCAGGATGGGTTTACCACATCGCATAAAGCACAGAATGTCTATCCGTTAAAAGATGATGTAGCGTATAAGTTTGTAGGTGACTATGTTCCTGTGGATGAAATGCTTGACTTTACCAGACCAGTAACCCATGGTGCACAGACGGAAGAAGATTGGCATTATGAGCATAAGGCAAAACAGCACAAAGCAATAATGGACTCTAAAACAGTTATTGATGAAGTCTTTGAAGATTTCAAGAAATTGACCGGAAGAGAATACAAAAGAGTTGAAACATATATGATGGAAGATGCAGAAGTAGCACTTGTTCTTCTTGGTTCAAGTGTTGAAACAGCGGTATTGGCTGCTAAGCAGTTGAGAGAAGAAGAAGGAATTAAAGTAGGTGTCGTTGCACCTAGATGTTTCAGGCCTTTCCCTTATGACCTTGTTAGAGAGGCATTGGATGTTCCTACTCTCAAAGCAGTATGCTGTCTGGATAAATCTTCCCCGGGTGGAGCGATGGGTGCACTTTTTAATGAAGTCTCCGCAGCAGCCTATACAACAAGCAGTAGACCTATGATCACAAACTATATTTATGGTTTAGGTGGACGTGATTTTGCTATGGATGAAGCAAAAAGAATTATGAAAGAGCAGAAAGCACATGCTGATGCGGGACATATAACAACAAATATCCAACAGTTCTCTGGACTAAGAGGTCCGAAACTTGGATTTTATGAGACAAGAAGGAGCTAAGAGATGGCAATTACATCAATAAAGAACTTAAAAGAGTTTTCAACAAGCAATGACAGATTCGAAGGGGCTCACCTACTCTGTCCGGGTTGTGCACACTCAATGATCGTTAGAGAACTTATGAACTGTACGGATGACAATCTGGTTATTGGATCAAATACGGGCTGTTTAGAAGTATCTACAGCAGTATACCCCTATACGTCATGGGACACATCCTGGATCCATATTGGTTTCGAAAATGCTGCAACTGCAGTTACCGGTGCAGAAGCAATGCATAAAGCAAGAAAAAGAAAAGGAACACTGAAAGACCCTGATGCCCCTGTAAAATTTGTAGCATTCGGTGGGGATGGTTCTACTTTTGATATCGGTTTTCAGTGGCTTTCAGGTGCGATGGAAAGAGGGCATGATTTTACTTACATTTGTTTAGATAATGAAAACTACGCCAACACAGGTGGTCAGAGATCTTCAGCAACACCTATTGGTGCGACAACTTCGACAGCACAGGCAGGTACGCATTCTTACGGTAAAAAAGAGAAGAAAAAAGATATTGTTTCTATTATGGCAGCACACGGTGCACCCTATGTGGCACAGTTGGCTCCAAACAAGTGGAAGTCAATGGCAAAAGGTTTCCAAAAAGCTTTAGAAACCGAAGGACCATGTTTCATTAACACCGTTTCGGCCTGTACGACTGAGTGGAAGTTCGATCCTAAAGATACGATCCACATCACCGACCTGGCTACAGATTCTTTGATGTTCCCTATCTATGAGATCATTGACGGTCATGAACTGAACATTCTTTACAGACCAAAAAATGTACTTAAAGTAGAAGATTACCTTGGAGCACAAGGACGTTACAGACACTTGTTTAAACCTGAGAATAAGCATGTGATTGAGCAAATTCAAAGTGATATTGATAAAAACTGGGAGATGCTGCAGCGTCGCGAAGAAGCTCGTATATAATCTTTCGGGTTACTTCACTATATTTTTGATCGAATGGCTTCGCTCCATTCGGTCACATACTTTAAGTATGCTTCCTCATTTCATTCACACCATTCAACCAAATCTATAGCAAATAAACACGAAATATGATATACGAGAAAATCTAATCTTCCTTGTTATTTCACAGCATTTTGGACTGAATGGAAGATTTTCCGTTCAGTCATTTACTTATACGTAAACTCCTTCACTCCAAATCTCCCATGAAGACCAACCTACTGCAAACTAACAAAAAATCTTTAGATTCTTGGTTTTATTCTCAAAAAAATGACTATTTTTAAAAACTCCTCACTCCTCACTCCTCATTCCTTACTTATTTCGTTATAATTTGAAAAAATTAGAAGGAAATGATAATGCCATTATTAGACAGTTTTACCGTAGACCATACAAAGATGACAGCACCGGCAGTAAGAGTTGCCAAAACGATGAAAACACCTTGCGGAGATGATATTACTGTGTTTGATCTGCGTTTCTGTGTGCCCAACAAAGAGATGTTAACAGAGAAAGGGATCCATACCCTGGAGCATCTGTTCGCAGGATTTATGAGAGATCATTTGAATTCCAAAAAGGTGGAGATCATTGATATTTCCCCTATGGGATGCCGTACAGGATTTTATATGTCGCTTATTGGAACACCCAAACCTAAAAAAGTGGCCAAAGCATGGAAAAAATCGATGCAAGACGTTCTGGCAGTGAAATCACAGAAAGACATTCCTGAACTCAATATTTACCAGTGCGGAAGTTACAAAATGCACTCTTTGAAAGAAGCAAAAGAGATCGCTCAAACAGTGCTGGACAGAGGCATCGGCATTATGGATAATGAAGCATTGAAGCTTAGCAAAAAATTACTCAAAGGCCTTTAATATGCTGATCTGGATACCGGTAGACGGAAATGATGAAAAAAGATCGAAAATCGTACCACAGCCTGAAGCTGGACAGTGGGCATTGGTGGATTTTGATCTTGGTGAAGTGCAGTCTGTAAAGTTTTATGAGAGCCGAGATGCACTGGGTGGAGAGTGGGTAGATTTTGTGATCCTTGCCAACAAATTTGAGAACTATATGGACTTTATGAATGAGGGGATGATGGTACTTTGTGTACGTGAAGAAGAGAGCATTGAAGATATTATGGAAGCTTTCAAATTCAAAGAGTTGGATGAAATTGGTTTATAAGATGGTAAACAGCAATGTACAATGAAAGCCTAAGACTTCAAAAAGAGATCATTCTGTGTGAAGACGGTACGAATACTCTCTACTCCAGAGAGTTCAATGAGCCTTATCACTCTACCAGAGACGGTGCTTTGCAGGAAAGTTTGCAAAAACATGTCAAACCCTCTTTTAAACTCAAATCAGATAAAGAAAAACTTACCATTTTGGATATCTGTTTTGGTTTAGGCTATAACACTTTTGCTACACTTTATCATATTAAAAAAAACAAGCTGAAGACCAAAGTACACATACTCTCTCCGGAGTTTGATGAAGGACTTGTACGTTCATTGGATACATTTGAGTATCCTTCGGAATTTGAAAACCTAAAGCCTGTTATTGAAGCTATTGCCCAAAATTTACACTATGAAGATGAACAATTTAAAATAGATGTACTCATAGGTGATGCACGCCAAAGTATTCCGAAACTCCTCGCTCCTCGCTCCTCACTCCTCCCGGACAAGATAGATGTTGTTTACCAGGATGCTTTTAGCCCCAAGGTTAATCCGCTTTTGTGGACCAAGGAGTGGTTTGCAGATATCAGGGCTCTTTGTAGGGATGATGCCATACTGACTACCTACTCAACCGCAGCAGCAACACGTATGGGACTTTATGAGAATGGCTTTGAACTACATAGCTATGATGCTCCCAACACTAGACGTTCGCTGATCGCCTCACCCCAAAAGATAGAAACCCTGGCGTGGATAGATATGGTGCTTAAAAAGCAGAGGAATCCTGATGCCAAAAGTTTGAAAGATATGGACTTTCAGTAGATATGTACTGTTAGCCAGAGTGTTCCATATTCGGTTTTTAAAACCTTATGTGGCGTATTTGCAGCGATGAAAAGTGTATCACCTTTTAGAAGATCTATTTCTTTGTTTTGAATAAGTAATGTGGCAGCACCTTCCAAGATGACCAACCATTCATCCTCTTCCTGCCTGTATTCTATGGGTTCAATATGGTCTGAACTTACGATGCGGTTGATCTTGATATTTTTGTGTTCAAGGAGGGCAGTGAAACTTTCACCTTTTTGAGGTGTAACAATATTGAAAACATTCATTCTAATCTACCTTAAAGAGTTTGGAAGCGGAGACTTTAGTGCCACAAAATATGATAGTTGAGACTAAAGTCATCACTACCGTAATTTCATCAGTAACTCATCTGTATCTTGTCGACATCATCCCATGACAAGCTTTTTTTACTGCTTCTGTGCGCAAGGATATGGTCTATATATCTTGCAAAAACATCTGTTTCAATGTTTAACTTGGTTCCTGCTTTGTAATTTTTCATTAAGGTATTTTCAAGTGTATGCGGGATAATAGTAAGCCTAAAACTATCATCATAGACATCATTCACTGTCAGAGAGATGCCATCAATGGTGATAGACCCTTTGGGGATAATATGGGCAATGTATTTGGGATCAACCTTAATGTAAAAATCAGTACCGTTTTCCCGTTTTACCATCTTTTCTACACTACCCACACAATCGACATGCCCCTGTACAATATGCCCTTCAAATCGATCACTCATCTGCATAGCCGGTTCTATGTGTACTTGTCCGCTTAGTTTGCTCTCATCTATTATCGCACGTGTCTCGTCTGAGAGTTCCAGATCAAAGCCGTCACTGTTAACTTTAATCACGGTAAGACATACCCCGTTGATAGCAATGGAGTCACCTAACTTGGCTTTATGTTCTGATCGGATGGTTAGAATGTTGTTCGTATAACTTTTTACTGTTGCGATTTCTCGGATAAGACCTGTGAACATTAGCAATTCCTTTGATACGGAGAGGGTAGAGGGCAGAAGGCAGAAGGCAGAGAGTTGACAAATATTGTTTTAATATGCATAAATCACCTATCTTTAGATATAATTCGCTTAATTATAGCGAAAAAGGTTTGAGT
>JANTHR010000049.1 GCA_024762315.1 Sulfurovum sp. | reverse complement strand
ACTCCCACAAATGCAAACAAAGATAAAGCATTACAATTGGCAAGTCAGGTTGAGGGAGTTGTTGAAGTTGAAAATAAAATTTCTGTTAATTCAAATTTATCAAGCAGATTGGAAAAAACGACGCAGCACATTGTGAATATTGCTAAAGAACTTTTTGACGATTTACCTATTTTTTTAATCGCACTGTTCGTTTTTGTCATTTTCTGGTTACTGGGTGACTGGGTCAGTAATAGAAAAGGTCTTTACGCTTATGTGACTGCCAATAAATTCATTGCTACACTGATTGGTCAGATAGTACATCTTCTTTTTATTATTATCGGTCTTATGATAGCGCTTATGCTGTTGGATGCCATGGCATTGATCGGGACTATACTCGGTGCGGCGGGGGTTGTCGGTCTTGCCGTGGGTTTTGCTGTCAGAGATACGGTTGAAAACTATATTGCGAGTATTTTGTTGAGTTTACGAAATCCTTTTGATGTCAATGACTATGTGCTCATCGACGGTTACAAAGGCAATGTAGTACGCCTCACTTCAAGGGCCACGATCCTTATCTCCCCAGATGCCAACCACATTAGGATCCCTAATGCTACAGTCTATAAATCAGTCATTGTGAACTATACCCGTCTTCCCGAAAGACGTTTTCAGTTCGATGTAAAGATATCCAAAAATGAAGATATCTTACATGCCCAGGCCATTACCATGGAAGCATTGGGTCATATGGAGAGTATTTTAAAAGAACCAAAACCCAGTGTCCTGGTGAATGAACTGGTTGACGGAGGTGTGATGCTGAGAGTGTTTGCCTGGGTTGACCAAGGCAAAAACAGTATCAGTAAAGTGAGGGGCGGGGCGATAAGGGAGATCAAACAGGCGTTTGATAAAAACGATATCGTCATGCCTGGAGCCATATATAACATAGTGACTTCCAGTGAAGATAAAACTGAAGGAGCCCAGGAGAAGTTTGAAAATATGTCATCTGCTGTAAAACAAAAACTTTCTAAACAGTTAAAAAAAGTGCATGATGTCAGTGTTGACCGTACAGTTGAAGAGAGAGTAGAAGCGGAACATAAAGAAAATCCTCTTGAAAATCTGCTTGAAGATGATGCGCCAAAAGAGATATAATAGAAGTAGAGGGGATGAAAAGATGGCCAATAAACGAGTTAGGATGATAGGATTTTTTCTAAAAGGGCCGAACCTGTGGAAAGTTGCATTAATGATGTTTTTTTTCATGCAAACAGCAGAAGCCATGATGCGCTTTATGCCAAAAGATATATTGGTTTCTAGATCTGAGTATATTGTTGTGGGAAAAGTACAAGCTGTAAGTGATAGTAGAAAAACTATTTTATGGAGAGGTACAAAAGCATCAGTTATCCGTAATGAACTGCTGGTTATTGAGTCTATCAAGGGTTCTTTGTCGTCGGGTAAGACATTTTTTTTAGATACATTAAAATTTGATGGCTGGATGGAAGACAATGTTGAACTTCCACCTGTAAATTCAGAAGTTTTACTTTTTTTGGAAAGAGATGAAAAGGGTAATCTGAAACCAGTCAATGGCATTCAGGGTGTATGGAAAATAGACAGTGATGGCAAGCCTAGGTACGGCACTATGAAAGAAATTAGAAAGATAGTGAAGAAACAGGCCAGTAAACTTGAGAAAAGTTGCAGCAGTAAAGCGTTTACAACTCTATTGGATGCCGCTGAGATGCAAACTCAGGCAGGTCACTACAAAGAAGCACTCGAAACATATAGAAAAGTGTATGCTATCTGTTCGACGAAAGATATTGAAGAGCAGATGGCTTGGTTGATGGGTGAGATTGGAGATGATAAAAATAATAAGAATGGGAAAGTAAAATGAAAAAAAAACTATTTATAAAACTGATATTGGCATTTTTAATTTGGTCAACACCATTTGTTTTGGCTGGATCAAACTCTATTCCTACAGCAAACGAAGTACGGTCGTGGATGATAAGTTTATCAGACCCCGACATTAGTGGATTAGAGAAGCAGCAACTCACTGCAAGGATTTATTATAACTTAGATATTTATAGAGCAGCTGCAATGAATGATCCTAAAGCATTTCGTCCTAATGATAATATAGTAAAAAAATTTCAAAAATATCGCTCACAAATGATACTTGATGTAATAGAAAAAACAAATTTAAAATATAGATCAAAATATGGATTTAATATTAGAGGACCAGTAATTCCCTTTCCTTATAATAATATTTTTTCAGATGATGATATTATTTTAAGCTCCAAACATGAAGGTCGAGTATTGGAGGGATTATTTAATGAATCACTGGATGAAGTAATGCAAAAGCGTGCCAATATATCATTCGGAAAACTTGATCGTACTCGTATAGATATCAATGGACTTTCTTGGGATATGTCTGTGAAGGCAGGTGCTACAAGAAATTTTTTTCATCCAGAAAAATATATTAATGCTGAGTCAGGATTTGCAAATCAGCGTAAATTGATGAGTGGGAAGTTGTTTGTTGCTGAATTTGATACGACTGGGCGTCTTAGAGCAGCATCAACAAAAGTAGCTAGGGATAAATTGTTAGCATTAGAGACTGATAAACCTCTTAAAATAAAAGGTTTGCCTGTAGATATTGGTACAGCTTCTATGATGGATTATCAGCGTATGGCAACTATGCACCGTATTAAAAATTTTGATTTGCCTCAAGGTGCTACGGGACGTATAAAATCAACATATTTTTCTCAAAAGACAGCACAATTTATTCGTAATCAGAAGTATACTGAAAGATTGGTGGGAGATATTGAAGATCTTTCTGCAAAGCTTAAAGAGAATGGAAGTATCACAAGAACCCCTCCTGAAATAAAAAAATGGAGTGTGGATATCGGATATGCAAAACGCATACGAAAATGTTTAAGTATAGGGCAATTGTCTAGTGTTCTTCAGGAACGATATCAAGGATTAAAAATTCTTAATAATGGTATTGTAAATTTTGAAGAGTTAAAGAAAGCAATGGTAGATTTTCAAAATTTACAGCTTAAAATGATGAATGAGATGGTTGCCGTTGGTCAAAAACTCGAAGCACCTAAAATGCTTGAATGGATCAGAGAGGGAGGCATTACTAACAAGCAAAAAATGCGTCAACGTCTTGCTCTTCGATATGCACCTTATGATGATAAAGAGATACGGAAAATTCTGCGGTCTCTAGAAGATTCTGGAATGAATAGTAAAGATTACGCATTTTTTGAAAGTGTCCTTACTGATGATGTAAAAAAAGTTAGAAAATATGCTAATGAAGTTCGTAAAGCGATGGGAACAGATGGTGGATTCGAAGCTTTACAAAACAAAAAAACTTTTACCGGACTTTTTGCAAATTGGATGGAACCCTCAAATCCACGAGATATGTTAATGACTGAACTTGAGATGAGAAGTCCTCATTTGTCAGAGTTTAAACAGAAAATGTTTTCTTCCCCTTCTGGAAAATCTCTTTATAGATTTTCAAAAACAAAATTGGGAAAGGCACTTAATATAGATACTATACTTGATGATTCCAAGGCAGGTAAATCTACGATGGCTATTATGATGACACTGTCATTTTATCGTGCCTACCAATCTGGGGGCACACAAAAGGGGATGAAGGCAGTGGGATTGGCTGCTTTTGAAATGATTCCTTTAGTATCAGGTGTACTTCGTATTTCAGAAGGAGAATACAAAAATGCTATCAAAGAATTTGTATGTGATTTTGTTCCTCCTGTTGCATTAGCTAGGTTGGCTTTTGCAGGACTTGGTTATGCTGGGCAAACAGCAAAAGCAGATTTCACGGAACGACTTTGGGAAGCACAGGCTCTTGAAGCACTAGAGAATATCCTTGATGATGATGATTTTGAACAAACGGATATGGGGTATTATCGTTTTAAAGACAGGAATAATGTTTTGGAATTAATGCATGAAATTGCACCAGGTTTTGGTGGGCCATGGGCTAAGTTGTCATCCTTGGTTTTGCCACAAATTGAAGCACTAATGAGTAAAAATAAAGAGGTGGAAACAAATCTTGCAGCAATGGAAACTATTTTTTATTTAGATCCTGCTCTTTATTTAGATCCTGCTACTTCAGATATAAAACGATTTACGCAAAAAATTAGAAAGGAAGGGATACCTCCTCAAGGCAAGACTTCAGCTACTGTACGTACATTAGCAAAACTAATTATGCGTAATGAAGAGATTCGTGCAAAACTAAGAGTAGTGGTAATGAATCAGTTTTTAAATCGTATTGAAAAGTTTTATAATAGGAAAATAGGTAATCAAGATGATGCTCCAGAAGCATCAAAAGTAAAAGAGCGAAAAACCTGGGCAATAGCGTTACTGAAGAAGGATAATCGAAAAGCTAAAAAACATTTGAACAAATATTTGCATCGGAAAATTGATTCAGCTTTAAATGACCATATCAAAATGGTTAAAGCTATTGATTCTACTGCAAAACATGGTTTCTTGGAAAAGTTTACGGTTTGGCTCAATAGTTTTGATCCTGAAACATTCCGTAATGAAAAGATTCATCAGTACGATTTAAAAATAACTCCTAATGAACGTATTGATCTTGAGCAACTACTTATGAGAGTAATTGAAAGCTATCGTGCCTATATTAAAAAACTTCAAAAAATGTCTAATTGGAATAAAGATACAAATAGCATAAGTCTGAAGACTTATATATATCCTGGATCTCATGGAAGTATGATGAGTACAAATATTGCACATGGCGACAAGTTTCGTTTCGCATTGCGGGCAAATCCAAGAAAAATTCGTAAAGATTTATTGTGGAAAGTTTATTATTATATTTCCCCGCCTGAAACAAAGTATTGGTATCTTGTGGGAGAAAAAATGATAAGTACTAAAGACATTAAAATTTCTGACAATATCAGTACACATTCTACAATCTATACGATAAAAGCAAGTGATAGTGTTTCCCATCTATTGATTGATGGACAGGCACGCCAAATGTTATTTTCAAAAGATGGTACATATCAGGTGAGAGCGGTATTTACAATGGGTAAATGGCCTGGAGATCCTGTAAGTACTTTAAAAATAGTAGCTGGTATAAATGATAATGATTATAATAGAGTATTCTCAATTTTAGAGTACCCTCATACGTATCCTAATTATTTTGATAATAAGAGAATGGCATTTGCAAGTAAACCCACCAAATTTAAAATAATTCAGCCTTATCTTTTGATGGATGATCCTGAAATAGTTTATGCAAATGAAAAAAAAGAAGTAGGTGTTTATTTGAAGCTTCCAAAGTATTTTTCTAAAAATATAAAAAAAGTTACATTTAAAGTCAGTGGTGGTGATATTGCACCAAAGGTCACCCCTAAAAATTTAAGTGCAATATCCTTTAATTCCCAAGAGCCAACGATAGTTAATATAGAAGGAGATAATAAAGTACCGAATGGAAAATATTTATTGTCCGGTACAGTAGATTTTACAGAGGGGTATAATCAGACTAAAATTATATCCGAAGGAAAAGCTTTTTATTATTTACATAATAAAAAAGATGATGTTTTGGATATAGATGGAAATAAAAGCAAAGATGATGAGAGTGTGACAATACCACAAGATGAAAACGTAGAAACTGTAAATGGAAGTGAAGATAAAGACGTAAAAGATGGAATTGATACGGATGATGCTGATGCAGACAAAACCAAAGAAATAGAACAAAAGTGGATCAATAAAATTGAGCAGGCAAGAGAAGAAAAAGATTGCGATACATTGATTTTGATTAAGTCAAAGATCACAAAGATGAGCAATGGTGACAAGCCTATGGCAATAGGGTATATATATCCAAAGGCTGGTGAGCTTGTAAGTAAATATTTGAAAGAGCTATCTGACGAAAAATGGGAATGGTTCGAAAAAGATGTCAAAAAATATATAGGAAAACTAAGAGCAGAGATATCAGCACAAAATCCATATGATTACTATGTATCAAGAGGTATGAGTATGCCGAAGGAGAAAGAAGAGTGCTATAAAAAAGTTATAGCATTAGCAAAAGTGTATGACAATGCCCGCAAAGAGCATGCGGAGGTTATGAAAAAATTACAGGAAAATCAGTATAATGTAAATAAGATTTGTCAACTGGTAGAAACCTTTCTTAAAAAGTATGATATTCCTAAGAGCCTGAAAATAGAGAATAAATACAGCCATATTTGCCAAAATGAGATAAATGAGAAATTTTTAGTTGAAATATCTGGCGAACCGATATTATATACCAGTCCTAAAGAAACGGTTACGCTCAATGCTGTAGTAAGTGGAGGAAAGGCACCTGTAAAAGTCCACTGGGAAGGAGAGAATATCTCTCCAAGTGGAAAAACTGCAATATTTACTGCCACAATACCAGGAAGTTATTCTGTGCAGGTTTCTGCAAAAGATGCAGAGGGTAAAAGTGTAACAGACTCTGTGAGCATTAAAGTAAAAAAAATGATAGAGCCTGCATTGGTCGGACTTGCTGATACGGTGTATTATGGAACGACGGGGACTATTGATGTGGATATATCAGGAGGAAGTGCACCCGCACAAAGCTCCGGAAAAATTGATTGCAAAAAAAATCCGAACAGTCCATTTTGTGTTTCTACAAAGCCGTGCAAGAATCCGTTCGATCCAGATTGCTCAGTAAAAATATCTGAAGATAATTACGGTTCTCATGTCGGTGTTATGACTTTGCCGGCTGATGATACAGAGGTTAATCTCCCTGAGACTAAAGAAGGAGAGTATGAATATGTCTGGATATCCAGTGAAAAAGGGATAGAGTTTAATCCCCCAAATGGTAAAAAACCTCAAGTAAAAGTAACTTTCGGAAATATAGGTAATGTAGAAATATGGGCGGAAGTGCATAAAGATGGTGAAAAAGTAGGTGAGACCAAGCGAATTAAAACAAAAATTATACCACCAAAATTTACTTTGAAAACAGTACCTGAAGCACCATTGGTAGGTGAAGAGAGTAGAGCAGTGATTGCACTGCAACCAAATATAGCAGAGAAATTCACTGAGTTTAGATGGCTACATATGGGTAATAGTGCTCAAAAGTTGATTGAATCTCAAGATGGAAGAAGTTCGACATTTAGATTGAAAAACACTAAGCCCGCTACGATAAAAGTTCTTATAATGGCTAAATCTCCTTACTATGGTGGTCAAATAGGTAGTGTTAAACATGTAGTTACTGCCAAACCTTATAAAGTAGATGTCAAAGTGTTGGGACCATTGGGGCAAAAGCCAAGGGTATGGGAAGAAGGCAAAGGTCTTGTGGAGGTGGATAAAGAGATCGCTGTTTATCAAAATGTACGTTTGGAAGCAAAAGTGACTCCTGAGCCTAAAGGCACAACATTGCGTTATGAGTGGAAGCTCAATGAAGATAGTCATTTCGCTGGCGGAGAGTTTGGTAGAGAGGTGATGCTCAACCGTAGTCAAACCGGTATGTGTGTTGCTACCGTAACTATCAAAGATAAAGATGGTAATGTGCTTGGTAAGGGTAGTGGTTCGTTTAATGTATCTATTTCTCAAAAACAGATGGATGCAGGGAAACAAAAAGCCGAAGATCAGAAAAAAGCACAAGAACTTCTTCAAGAAGGTCGTAAACTCTGGAAAGATGGGAAACTGCAACAGGCTATTGCCAAAGTAGCTCAAGCTCAAAAACTTGCAGGAAAAGATAAAAAAATAACGAAAACACTCAAAGCAATGCAAGTGCAGAAAAAAGAGCTGGATGCCAAATTGGAAAAGGCTAAAAGACTAATCAGCCAAGGTAAGTTCAGAGAAGCTGAAAAAGTGTTGGCTAGTGCTGCTAGAATCAGTGATAAGTATGAGAAATATAAAGAAGTCTTTAAAAAATTAGCGGATGCAAAGATAAAAGTCGAAGGTGATAAGAAGAAATTGGCAAAAATCCTAAAAGATGCTAAAGTACTTAAAGATGCTGGTAAATTAAATGAGGCTGTCGCAGTCTTAATAAAAGGCAGCAAACAGTTCCCTGACAACCTAGAGATGTCCAAACTGCTCAAAGAGGTACAAAAACAGCAAAGTGATGCACATAAAAAGATGGCAGAAGGACAGGTGCAATGGAAAGCCGGAATGCTTGGAAAAGCAGTAGAGACACTTAAAAAGGCTGTCACGATCGATACGTCAAACAGGCAGATAGGAAAAGTTCTAAAGGCAATGCAGGGTCAGAAAAAAACAATGGACGATGCTTTGAAAAAAGCAGACAAACTCATAGAACAGAAAAAGTTTGATCAGACAAAAGGTGTCTTGAAAAAAGCTGAACGCATCAGCGGTAAGTATCCGCCTTATGTAGAAATGGTAAAAAAACTGGAGAGTGCAAAGAAAAAAGCTGAACAAAAGAAAAAAGTTGAAGAAGAGAAGAAGAAGCAGGAAGATGCACACAAAAAAATGACAGAGGGTCAGGTGCAATGGAAAAATGGGCTACTTGACAAAGCAGTATCGACACTCAAAGAGGCAACCAAGAAAGATCCGTCAAGCAGACAAATTTCAAAAGCCCTGAAGGGTATGCAAGGTCAGAAAAAGATGATGGATGATGCCTTGAAAAAAGCAGATCAACTCATAGGGAAGAAAAAATTCAAGCAGACAAAAAGTATCTTGACAAAAGCTGGACACATCAGCAGTAAGTATCTGCCATATACAGAAATGTTGAAGAAATTGGATCTTGCAAAGCAAAAAGTAGAAGAAGAGAAGAGTATTGCTGCTGCAAAACTTAAAGCAGCTAAAATGAAAGAAGAAGAGAAAAGGCTTGCTGCTGAAAAAATTGAAGCAGATCACTTGAAGCAAGAACAAGAAAAGGCTTTGGCAAATGAAAAAAACAAACATTATGCTCAAGGCTTTGCTGGTAAATGGAATTCAAATTATGGAGTGATGGAACTCAGTGTAGACGGGATAAGGGTTACGGGACATTATACGCATGATCAGGGAAGAATAAAAGCTATATTGTCGAAAGATGGTAAAACCATGAAGGGCACCTGGGCTGAAGCTCCATCATATAAGGGGTCCCGTGATGCAGGAAAAATGGATTTCAAGCTTAGCAATGATGCAAAAAAGATTGATGGACTTTGGAGTTATGGTGATGCAGTGCCAACTAGAAATTGGACAGCTACTCGAATAATTTATGATACCAAACCAGCGGGTTCCGCTATAGAGCAACCAGAACAACAACCATCAAAAGAGATAAAGAGACCAATTTCAAAAAAAAGTGTTTCCTCCCTGGTGGGTCCCTGGAGTTTTGGTCGTTCAAAACATTACGGTAAACCTGTGCATGAACACCTTTGTGATTTAGTATTGACAGATGAGCTAGTAGCAGGAAAAGGATATAAAATTCGTTCTTGCAATGTTAATGAATCCTATTGGATAGCAGAGGGCAAAGTGTTACTCTTTACACATCTGGATGGAACAATTACAACACGTTTTACAAAAGTTAAACCCGGATATTGGAAGGGTACATATGTAGGAAGTGCCCATTCTGGTGAAGGAGTTGTACATTATTTAAAAAAATTAGATGAAGTAGCAGGCGATACTAAAGCAGATGCTAACAGTACTATTGTTGGTAAAACCAAAACAAGTTCATCATATACTCCAAATAGTAAAGGTGATGTATTTAATGGGGGGCACTGGGCTGGCGCCAATGGAGGCAGTGACTGGATACAAAAAGATTTTACTTCAGCGCAACTTGTTACTGGTATTTATATTGGCAGAGCAAGTACGGACATCACCACGAAAGGATTCAAACTTGTACTGAAACTGAGAAAGCCAAACGGAGAGTGGATCACTATAGATGAGCTTCATAATACGAATATCAATAGGACTGCACTCTCTGGAGGTGCCATAGGTAAATCCATACCGTCATATACGAAAACACTGTCTACTCCTGTCAAAGCTACTGCATTTAGACTGGAGTTTTATGGTCACGGATGGTTTGATGCAACGGATATTCGTATTTATACCAAGAATATTGCTACTTCATCCGGATTGGATACAGAAGGGGTAGATGGCATTACGGATATAGATCAGGCGGGATTCTTACCTGTACCTGTAACAAAAATCTCCGATCTGGGAAATATAGATAATCCAGGATCTTCCAAAGTAAATCTGGCAGGAGTTACAAAACAAGATCATTCAGGAAAAGGTTATTGGAAATTGATCAAGGTTGAAGGTAGTGCAGGCCTGGAGTGTGGCCCAGATAGCTATTATGGTCGCGGATATTATAGAAATACTGTCTCTGGAAGTGAAGGGAGAGTAGTGATAACAAATATGATAAGAGAGCATAATAAAGTGTACTTTTCGGCAGAAGGAGTATGGAATCGTCCTCCGGAGATTATGGTACCCGATACAGTGATCAATATTCCTCTTTCACTGAAAAAAATATCTGAAGATACAAAAAAATATACAGGAAGCATGTCCTTATATGTTGATGATCAGGATATGGGATGTGGCAGTAGCGGTGGTGGTAGCATCCAACTAGGTCACTTGAAGATTGACCACAAGAGCCCAGTATCGGTACATAAAGTCTTGCACTGGAAGGTAAAACAACCTTTGACGAAAAAAGCGGGTGAGAAATTTACTATAAGAGTTTGCTATGAAGGTGTTCATGCTTGCGGGCCAAAAGGTTGGAAAAAAGGTTGGAGATATCACTATGAGTGGGTACCGAAAGGTTCTGCAGCTAACACTTCGTCATCAACATTAAAATCTGAAAAGAAGATGAAAGAAGAAGCTGATAGAAGAGCAAAAATTGCTGAGCGTGTCAAAAAGATCAAAGCAGCAGCTAAAAAACGTGCAGATGAACAAGCAAAGGTTGAGCAAAAAGCATCATTAGCCAAAAAGATCCATGAGATTAAGATGGCTGCCAAGGCACGTGCTGAAGCAGATAATGTATTGGATAAGGATCAAAAGAAAACATCAGTAGAACAATTTATGGGAACCCTGTCTGGCACTTGGTCAGGAAAAGGGACAGGAGATTGGAAAGGATGGACTTCAAGTGGTACCTTCACAATGCATATTTCAAATAACGGAAAAATTTCAGGAAATTACTCTGGTGATGATAAAGGTAAATTAAATGGATCTGTCAGTACATCAGGAAAACTCAATATGAAAAGTGGAGGTGGATCTGCTGGTGATGGGAAATGGAGCGGCGATATTAAAGTTGATGCTTATGGTAAATTGAAAGGTAGCGGGACCTGGAATGTTGATAGCTTTAAAGGTACTTGGTATGGAAATGGAAAAGAAACAAATATAAAAAACACTCAGATATCTGATGATACTATTCATTTTAAATGTCCTATGAAAGCTAATCAAGCCACTATTCTCAAGTATGATTCTCATAAACGTCTTTTGGCATATTGCCAATATCGCTGGGATAAAGGATTCTATGGCAGAGAGAACGGGACGCTTTATTATGTTCACTATTATAAAGATGGAAAAGAAAATATACAGGAAGAATGGCATAGCAATGGCTTCTTGAAATATAGAGCTAACCATCAATCACATACCTGGGAACAGTATGCCGAGTCTGGAAAATTAAGGGATAAAGGAACTTTTTAGTTCATGAAATTTATTTGTAAAAGCTCAAAATGTAAAATGTAATGCACTTTAAATAAATGGAAGTATTCTTTAAGAATAGATATAGATTTATAAAAAGGAATAGAAATGTGGCATAGTACAATAAAAAGTATGGTTTTAATAATATTAGTGGGATTTCCTCAAATGAGTGGAGCGAATGCAGTAGATAAATATATGATTGCTTGTGAAAAAGGAGATATGTATGGATGTTACCAGGCAGGGGTGGTTTACTGGACCGGCGAAGGTGCAAGAAAGGACAGAGAGGCTGCCAGGTCGTTATTGGAAATAGCCTGTGATGGGGGAGTTTCTGATGCATGCGTTGCATTGCGTACTTTTAATACAGAAGAGAACGGTGCAGGGAATATAGGGACAGAAGTTCCTCCACCTAAGCATAAAAAGAGTCGCTATAAAGGGCATATAGACGGAAAGCTATATGGAGACATTGATAATGATGGTAAACTGGAAATCATTGCTTGGAAAAAGTTTGCATCGGTTGATCTGGGAGATTATTATCAGCTTCTGGTCATTGATGATGACGGATCACTTCTGTGGAAGGGTCCCAAAGAAAAAGATGAATCAAACCCCTATGTTTTTTCTTATTTGGATACAGGTTTGTCTCTTCCGGTACTGCTGGCAGATATAGATAATGACGGATATATGGAGTTGTTGGCTCTGGAACCGCAGAGTGATGTGCGTCCCACCTATTACAGGAAACTTCGATGGCGTGGAACATATTTTGAACCGCTTTTGTCCAATGCCCTGATACTGTCATCTACGGATTCGAACCGTTTCGTATGGAAAACGACATCCAAATCCTACGCTACCTGGATCTCAAAGCTGGCACCCTACAGGGATAGTCTGGTAAAAGCCGATGTCACACAGTACAATAAAGATGAGAGTGTCAGAATGGGGGTAGCCCTGATCAAGTTTGATCGAGAGGGAGCAATTGTGTCCAGGTGGATCAAGCCGATCACTTCTCCAATGCATATTGCACCTGCTGCACACAAAACCATGGGTCTTGTACATGGACTTGACCCTCATGGTGATGGTTTTCTGTCTATACGGAGAAAACCCAATAAAACTGAAATTGGCAGACTTTATAATGGAGATAAAGTGGAAATTTTAGGCAGAAGTGGCAAGTGGTATAAAATAAAAGACCCCCGAACCGGGAGAATAGGGTGGTCTTACGGCAAATGGATACGCATTGATTATTAGACTTTAGTGTGGCGCTTCATAGGTATGTGGGCTATAAATGAATAAAACCAAAAAGGTTTGGAAATGAGCAGATATTATTTGAAAAAGTTTGTATGGCATGTGTTCATAGTGCTGGGGATCTTCAGCTTCCTGAATGCCGGAGATAATGGAGGCTACGGATCGGTATCTTATACTTTGATGCAGTCTGTTTGTAAAGACAAACCACAACTGGTTGAAGGAGGAATGCCTGCCTGTACCTGCTCCAGAGTCAATATGACTCATTTTAATTCTTCCGAAACATTTGCATTTGAAGCACTGTTCCGGGGAAACTTTACCGACAGTGATGCAGATGAGATATTTGCTGTGACTGCCGGGTGTGAGCCACATGTCAATAACTGGGGCGGTGCTATGCTTTTTAGAAAAAAAGGTAACAGATGGCAAAAAATATTTTATGCTCCAGGTTACCCCGGGAAGTGCAAAAAGATAGATGTATCCGGCAGGAGTGAACTACTTTGTCACGGTAAGTATATGAACCAAGGCTACGGAAATGACAGGCTTGTACTTTTTGGAGTAACAGATAACGGTCTTAAAGCAGTAAAAACTCTCTACAGTGGTGAGAGTGATGAAGCAGCATTTGATTCAAAACATAAAAATACACTTGTTAAATCCTGGAAACTTTATGATGCCGATCAGGATGGCTACTATGATGTCGTTCTCTATGCCAATCAAAGTGGAAGTGTTACGAAGAAAATAACTTATCTTTACCAAAACGGATCTTTTGTTCAAAAACAGAGACGAGGTAGCAGAGACGGGGGAGATGTTTCTGAAAGAAAAACTTTTCAACTCAATGAGAATGGTATTGAGATTACACTGCGATATCCTGCATTTATTAGGGCGGGGCAGCCGTTTTTACTCAAAGCAGTGATGCGAAATCATAAAGCCAGTGCAAGAATGGGTGGCTTGACACTCTCTTTTCCTGACTTGAGAGCGATGAGAATAAAAACAGTGCAAAAAACCTTTGATTCTGTCAAAAGCTACGGTCCTCAGTCAAAACTTTATAGTTCTATAATACGCTTAACGATTCGAAGTCGATATTTTGTTCTAGAGGGCTGGGAGAATCAATGGCCCTATGATCAAAGCAGGTCATTTTTGACAAAATTAACCGCTCCTGAAGGCCTGGATCATTTGCGTATCAATATACGGGGTGTGTTGCTGATAGGCAAAAAAAAGAGAAACAGAAGAGAGGTATTGTCACCTCGAAGCAGCGGGAGAACAGATCAGCAGGGATATGATGTAAAACAGATAATTATCCCTGTCAAGTATTGAAGGATTGTGATAGACTGGTATAGCCCAGTATAAAAATTTATAAGAGAAAGGGAGGAGTGAAAATGAAAAGGTTTTTATCTATTTTGGTGTTGATTTTAATTTCTGCAAACAATTGTTTTGCAGGTGGGGTTTCCGGTAAAGTGCTGCAACTGCATGAGGCCAAACCAGGGGATGTCGGCGGAGCAATTATAAAAATAAAAAAATGGTATATGGCTTCTGATAGTACAATCTATAAGATTGCGATTGTAGATCTTAACAACGACGGGAATAAAGAAGTGATTGTTCATATGAGTGATTCCGGATGCCAAAGGAAACATAATAAAACCTGCAATATGTTTATAATGAAATTGAAGGGGACAGGGAATAAGCATTGGGATTCTATTTCTGGTTCTATAAAAGCAAAAAGTATTAAGCTGTTAAATACAGCGACACAAGGGTGGCGTGATCTTATGTTTGATGATAAACTCTATACCTACAGTCAACATGGAAGCTACTTGGGAAGCTATTCGGAATCTACAAAGAGAGGTAGACTGATCAACAAAAAAGAACCTATGAGTACTCCGCCTAATCGTGTCAGCAGTATCAAAATATTCAAAGATCAATGCCTTAAAGGTGATATGTCTGGCTGCTACCAAGTTGGAAGAGCTTATTGGAACGGGAATGGAGTAACAGAGAATCTAAATTTGGCTAAAAAGTTTTTTGATCTGGCATGTGATGGTGGGTACTATCGTAGTTGTGGAAAATTGAGTAGCATCTATTTGGGAGAAAAGATGTTTATAAAAAAGCCAAAACTTACTAAAGTAAAATATTTTGCAAAACTTGCTTGTGAGCATGAAGTAGGGATTGGATGTGATATTCTTGATCATATGTATAAAGAGGGAAAGGGTGTTGAAAAAAATACGTTATTGTCAAAAGAGTATTTTTCAAAAGCTATTGAATATTTCTATAGAAGCTGTGACCAAAACATAAATAATAATTTATGTAAAAATAGAGTATGTGAAGATATAGGTTTTGATTGTGGCCAGATAGCTTGGCATAATGTTCATGATAAAAGAATGAAAACAGATTTTGACAAAGCAATGCAATACTATAAAAGAGGATGTAGACTTGGAGACGTTGTATCTTGTCAGTCTCTTGGATATTATTATCAATATGGAGAGGGTATCAAGCCTAACTTGAAAAAGGCAGCGAAATATTATGACAAAGCCTGTACTCTCAAAGATAGAATTTCGTGTTTTACTTTAGGTATGTGGTACCAATTTGGTGAAAAAGATGTTATATTGAAAGATTTGACAAAAGCAAAAGAGTATTACCAAAAATCCTGTGAACTTGGGAACAAAAATGGATGTGATAGTGTTAAAAAATTACCTATAGAAAAATTTTGTGAAGGATTAACAAATAATCAATGTTATAAAAAATGTGCAGATTATTATGAAAGTGGTGAGAAAAAGAACTTATACATTGTAAAACGGATATTTAAAGAGGGATGTAAGAATAATAACAAAAATGTATGTTTTGGTTTGGGTCTCATGTTTTTGCGAGGCAAAGGAGTTACTGCAGATCACAAAATAGCATTAAAATATTTTAAGAAATCCTGTAAACTTGGTTTTGGTGATGCGTGTAGTAATGTTGCGTGGATATATATGCATGGAACTAGGGTTAAGCATAATATAAAAGAGGCTCTAAAGTATCAAAAGAGAGGATGTTATGAATTAAAAAGTGGAGTCTCTTGTTATATTTTAGGAAACTCTTATTTAAAAGGAAGAGGTGTAAAGCGTAATAGAAAAAAAGCAAAGGAATTGTACAAAAAATCATGTAGATTTGGATACAAGGATGCATGTAAAATGCAAGAGTAATAAAATAAAAAGGAGTTAACAATGAGAAAAACATTTATCAAAATCTTCCTGCTTTCTTTAGTTATACTTTCCATTTCTGCTGCTCGAACAAAAGAGCAGAGAGTAAATGATTATCTTCAGGCGACAGAAGAAGCCAAGCTAAAAGTAGAGAATTTTAAAAAAGCTATCAAATCCAGAAATCCGGAGAGGATAAAAAGAGCAACTCTAAAGATACAGGCTGACCCTGCTGCTATCAAGGAGTTGAATAAAGAGAACAATTTCGTCAAGAAGAAGTTTGTGGATACCACAGATAGAATACAAGCCAAAACGATAGAAAACATCAAGGAAAACTATGCAAAACAGTACAATAAAGAACATCCAGAGGCGAAGATCAGTCCAAAAGATGTGAAAGTAAAAAAGTTTACCAATCCAAGCAGCGAAATAAAAGCCGGTCATGACTGGGATGTAACAGTAACTGTCAAAGGGGAGGATATTCCCTATCAGAAGGTAAAAAAGATAGTACATGATTCCTATTTTGATGCAGCAGGAGGCAAAAAAGCCTATCCGGATACAACGGCAGAAAAATTTGCAGAAGATCACCATGTAGAGGTGACAAGCGAAGGGCATGCAGAGGCCTATGAAGGCGGAAAGGAGTATATAGACAATACAGGAACCCATAAAGTTAAAGACCCGGAGAGACTCTCCAAAACCATTGAGCACAAATCAGATCTGGAATATGAAAAGGCAAAAGAGCAGGAAGCATCCAGAGAGTATGGCAAAAGTGAAGTTTCTAAGCATGAAAGGGCGAGACAATACACCAAGCAGTATGAAAAGCATATCAAACCCAGAATAAAGGAGATGGGAGGAAGAATCCCAGATGAGGTAAGTAAGGGAACAAATATACTTAAAAAGATAGGGAAATACGATAAAGGACTCAAACGAACATACACTCCTGCCGATGCGGATGTGGATTTGGAGAAAATGGGAGAAACTACCGAAAGCATTATTGAAAAAGGCTCTGCACTTGTGGAGTCAGCTCAAAAACTTGGTCCCCGTACTAAAGAGCATAGACTCAAAAAGA